>NC_015417.1 GCF_000204565.1 Clostridium botulinum BKT015925 | reverse complement strand
CATCGACTCACATACCAACTATTTTTTTCAGTGATAATTCAATTTTGAATTTAAAATTTTAAAACTTGCAAATTTCAATAAAAAGTGTATCGAAAAGTGTATCGTTAGAACCCTTACAAATAGCCACTTTTTCACTTTTTCAACTACCCTATTTTTATCAAAAATCACTCATTTTTACCCTTTTCATACTCGCAAACCCTTATGTATCAATACTTTGAACGATATTACCTATCTTAACTCATCTCATCATTAAAAATTTGCATATCATTGACACCCCGCAAACCCTTATATATCAATACTTTAATCCACTTTTTAAACATTAAAATTTCACCTTTTACGATACAGGGTGTATCGGTGAAAAATATAAAAATAAAATTTACGTAAAAATTAATTTTTAATAATTATATAAAAATAAAAAACACGCACACCTAAAATATTATTTTACTCTAGGTATGCGTAAATTGATTGGCATATCTTCCATTAATTTATTTAGTTTGTTTATTGATATTGAGCGTTGACCATTCCTCTGCGTTTTACCTGTATTATGCCATGCTAAATATCCTGATCCATTATATATTTCTTCTATACTGCCATCTGGTAATATTTTAATAACAATAAGATAGTCTGGTTTACTACTAATCCCTATAGATTTCCCTTGAGTTACTTTTATTTTAACCAATTTATTATCTTTTGTTTTAGCAGCATGTGTTTTAGTTGAGCAGGGTAATAGTTCTAAATCATAATAATAGGATGCCAATACCTCACCTATACTTCCAGCTAAATGTCCATAAGGAGTGAATTTTCTTCCTTTAAAAGATGACTCCAATACACTTACTATCGAGTAAAGTTCTTGAATTATAAATGGTATTTGTTCAATATTTTTATTATTCATAATACAATTTCTCCTATATGGTTAGATTAATATATACTAAATATAAGTTAATTATACAATAAATACAAATTATAATAAATAAATTTTTCATAATCCATATGTATATTTTCTATCTAACTAGTCAAGAATTTAAATATCCGTTAATTACATGAAATTTTTATAAAATATAAATAGGAGATAGTATAAAAGTGAAACATCTTGTGCATTCTATAAATGACATAAAAAACTATCTCCTATTTATAACAGTACACTAGTTTTCATGTTAAATGAAGAAGCTATTTGTATACCAATAAACTAAAAAAGGAGATATAGTCTCCTTTTTTTAGTTTATATAGATGCATATTATATAATTTAAAGATAATACTATTTAATGTAGAACACATAACTAAATTTAAATTTTTGTACTAGAAAATAGATGACGAAAATGATATAACAGTATTTAAAAATCAACAACCAATATATTATAAAATAAATGGTAGTGATTATTTTTGTTACAAACTGTTATTACTATAAGTAGTCATCTATTTTTACTTTATTCTTAAATATTATTAATGTATTATCAAAGTTTTTACTACTCTTTTAGTTCCATCACACGCCACTATTTTAAGAAAGGTATCATTCTTTACTATATTACCTACAGTTAATCCTAGTAGTGTACTATATACAATTAAATCCATTACTCTATTATTTTTTATCTTTTTACTATCTTGTTTAGCTTGTTTCCATCCTTTTTTAGAGAACTCATAAGTTTTACATCTGTTCAACATAGTTACCACCCTTTACTTAACTATTCCCCTATCAATCAAAAACTTAATGCTTTCGTTAAACTTCCCTATACCGTCCATTATTTTTCCTGTTCCATTATCTACTTTTTCAAAGAAATTGGCAGTTCCTTTTACTATTCTTACTATTGCTGGTGGATTTTTTCTCCAATAACTAACTAATTGAATAACATCTATACCGCAAACACTTATTCCAGATAATTTAATAATTTCACCATAATCTTTTTTACCGAATGCCTGTAACCCCTTATTCCATACAATTGTTAGTGTTGCAGTTTTAATAATATCCGAAAATATATCTCCTACCATAGCTACTGTTTGTCACTCCTTTATAAAGCACTACAAGCTTTGATTAGTTTAGTAACTAATAATACAGCTTGACACCCAACTAAGCTTAAACCACCAATGTTGACCATTTGAGATTCATTTTGTTTATTGAAAGCTATTAGCACCTTTTCTGTTATAGCTGATACTATAGCTGTACTTCCCATGGCTATTATTATTGCTGTATTAGACATATTAATCTCTCCCTTTATATAAATTTTACATAAATAATCATTATCTTTAATATTGAAAACTGAATATTAGAATTTATTCCTATATGTTCTACGTAGAGTAAGCTATTTAATATTAAAGGAAAGAGAATAAACCCAGTCCTTTAATATTCTTTTTGTTGTTTGATATATGATCTAAGGTCTACTATGTTACTAGTTCCATTTGCTACTTTTTCATTGTACGTACAAATTTCCTGTTGATATTGCTTAGTATTTACATTTGTCTTGATAGTTGACTTATAGTTATTTGCTTTGTATATAAGTTTATTTATAAATTTTAATTGTCTAATAGTTAATTTAATGCTTAATCTTAATGTACTGTGAGTAATTTGTATAATATTTTTCATTAAATGTAAACCCAATCTAGTACTTCCAGTAAGTAATAAAGATAAAACTTGTATAATAACAAGAAACTGAAAGAAAGATTTAATTATAGTTAACATTTGTAAAAACACTCCTTTAAACTTTTGTATTTGTAATAATATAACTTTTGTTATTGTAAGAAATAAATAGAAGATATTATTTGTTCAAGCTAAAACTTAAATAATTAATAAATTATTTATCAAATTATTAGTTGTATTTATGTTGTATATTTAACTAAGCATATCTAAGTTTTCATATATTAAGCTATTGAGTTAAACATAATATACTAAGATGAGTCTTTAGATAGACAAGTATCTTAAAATATACTATATCTAACTAACAACTCAATATACAAAAATTAGATAGAATAGTTAAATATAAAGCTAAATAAACAAATAATTAATAACTATTTATAATTTTTAACTTTTGTTATATGTAAAATTATTCCTAATGCATTATATGAAATGGTATTAAAATGTGTTACTTATATTTTAAGTGAATTTATACAACTATTTCTTGGACAAGCGCTGATTTTTCAGAGGAGGATTGAAAAAGTGTCCCTCCCCTATCAACCCCTCACGACTCATATTCATTCGTCTTTCAATTGAAAAACGAGAACGGCTTGAATGGTGGCTTTAGAGTGTGTTAATCTGTACTACAGTGATGTTATATTATACTATATGCTATAGCATATGTCGTTGTTACACTTTAACTATAAAAATATCTTAGGAAAATCATTTAATTCTAAGTCTATTACTTTAAATTTAATATTTTGCTCAAATTTAAAATTAGTTTTGTGAGTAAGACTATCTATTATAATTAATTCAGGAAATTCATTTTCACATATATTTTGTACTTCATTAGTAACATATAAATCATCATATTTTTTAAACTTGTCGTCATTATGGTTTACAACAACTTCAATAAGATTGTAATATATCTTATTATTAAATTTAAACACGCAAAATCCATCAGATCTTATTTTCCCATCCATCCAATATTGATTAGGTTTAAAATAAATAATATCTGCTCCACTATAGATTAATTCAGCTTGATAATCTAATATAGTCATATCATGTAGACTAGGTTTAAGACTCTTATTTGCTTTCGTATCAAATACATAGACATTTCTATTATCAAAACTCTTAGACCTATACACTCTTAGATATTGAGCTTCAATCATTCTATTTAAACGCCTTCTAGCAAGTGCCTCACCTTGGCTAGAGGTTTTATAAAATATCTTTGCTATTTGTTTCGCTGTACAAAATCTACTTTGTTCTATATATCTTAAAATTGCTTTATCGTATTTTCCTGTTAATTTAACTAGCATTGTTTAGTAATCCCCTTTCTTATCATTTTCATTTTTAATATCTTTTCTATATTTTTCAGACTGTTTAAAGGCTATATCTGTTTCATCTGTAATTTTTGCATTAGTTTTAGGAGGTTCATATGGAACAAAATTAGGTATTTTCTTTATATTTTCTCTTATAACATCTTCTTTACTTTTTACTTTGGGTATATTAACTTTGCTAAAATTAGAATCGATATTTGGATTCTGAATAGGTTTATTGCTTGTAGACTTATTATTAGATTGAGTGATTTTTATATCATATTTCTTATTTTGGGAGGTTGGGTTAGACGTATGTGTAGCATCTAAATTATGATGACTGTTATCTTGATTATATTGATTAGGAAATTCAATGATTTTACCTTTTGATTGTGGTGTATCTTCTGAGTTTTTACTATGCTTATTGATTTTATCCATTTGAATTTTAATTTGACTTACTTTCTCTTTGAATTGAACTTCACTATCTTTAGATTTAGAATACTTATCATTTTTAGCTACTTTACAATCACTAACATGATGAACATTAGAACTCTCTTTTTTATTAGTCATACTCGGCTTTATATAGTTTAATATTCTACTTGATCCATTCTTATTTCTTAAATTTGTCGTATATAAATATCCTTCCCCACTATTAGATACATAGTATGCTTTTCTAGGTTGTAAGGTGGTTACTAGTTTGCCTCTGTCTTCACCTAAAACAATTCTCCCACATACTTCATCTTTAAATCCAAAACATATTCTAGTATTAGATTGATTTTTTAAGAAAGTAGGCATCAAGGATTTTTCAGGTTTTTGATGAAGTATTATATAATTAACACCTAATGCACCTCCGTATTCAGCTATACTTTGTAAGATAGATATGATATGTGCTTTTACCTTAGAATATTCTTTATCTCCTTCAGAATTGGCTATATCCATAAATTCATCTATTATTATATAAATATACGGTAATTTTTTATCAGGATTAAGTTTATTATAATCATATAGGTTGTCACCCTTGAAGTTATTTAACATAGAAGACATCATATTCATTCTTGCGCTCATTTCAGTTTTTAGTTCGTTTAAAACTTCTAATAATTTATCTAAATCACTCATGGAAAAGCATTTTACTTGTTTACACTTTTGATATTTACCTAAATCTCCTTTTGCAAATTGAAATAAATATAAATGTATATCATCTTCACTACAATAGTAAATCCAAGAAGGTATAGCATGGTCGATGCATCCGTTTTTACCCATTCTGGTAGCCCCTGCAATAAGTACCATAGGTTCTATATTCATATTGAATATTACAGGATGTCCTCCCTCATCGACTCCTGCACAAACTTGATAAGGTTCAACCTCTACAGGTTTAAAAGGTATCTTATTGCAATTTTCTATTAGTATAAACTTAGCGTTAGCATATCTCTTATTACTAAATTTCTCTAATACAAAAGTACAGCCAACATTGTTTTGTATCACGGTCGTCTTATTATCTAAATCATCTATGCAATATCCATCTGGAATAAGTATCCTACAGCTAAATCCATAGTTCTCGTGTTTTAAATTAACTAGTGTAAATGTCTTTTTAAATGCATTGATAAACTTGCAATTAAACATTACATCTAGCCATCTTTCATTGAGATATTGTATTTCTTTATTTTTTCTATATTCTTCTTTTAACTTTGATTTGATATCGGATAATTTATCCTTAATAGATAGTTTATTGATAGTATTGCTTTCAATTATTTCATATTTGGGTTGTTTTAATAGAGATTTGCCTATTTCTTTTCTATCTCTTACAACTATCTGGGACTTGCCTATGTCAATCATTTTATTTTTATTCTGTTGAGTAAGTTTTTTATTTTTTATATGCATGAATACGAATTTCATATCATCACCTTATCAAAATAAATTTTTATCTTCGAGACTTTTACTTATATTTTTGTCTAATCTCTTAGCCTTTTTGATCCTAGACGTTAAATCTGCGTATTTAAAGTTATTTTTGTTACCAATTTTAGTTAATGATATGTAACATATCATTCCGATTGACCAACCACCTATTAATAACCCGTAAGGCACATAAATCAACTCCTTAATGTTTATTTTCTATATCTTATACTATATGCTATGACATATGCTTTAAAAGTGTGACACGGTTATTATGAATAATAAAATTTCTTTTGCAAAAGATATATCTAAAATTATATTAGGCTAAATCATATTAAAGGATGTGATGATTTGAGATCTATTAAAAGATTTATTAATAACTTGAGATTACTATGTTGTGGGATACTTTTAATAATGTTGTATAATCATATAGAAAAAATACAACAATTAATAATTAATCTATTTAAGCTAGGCATAAATTTAGTCATAATAGTGGGAGGCCTTTATATTTTATTGAAATTTACTAAGTGGATTTATTATGCTTACAGGTGGAGATATACAGACTATACATGTTTTGATATCTCAAGGAAGATAAAGGGTATGTCGCCTAGAGAATTTGAAGTATTTGTAGCAAATCTCTTTACACAATTAGGATATAATGCTAAAGCAACTGTAGAAACATGCGATGGTGGTAAAGATGTTATAGCTACAAATAATAAAGAAAAAATATATATAGAATGTAAGCATTGGAATATGAATAATTTGATAGGAAGAGAAATATTACAAAAGTTAGTTGGAAGTGCAATTGGAGACGATGCTACAAGAGCAATAGTTATAACCACTAGTAAATATAATAAAAACGCTTTAGAATATGCTGAAAAAGTACCTTGGTTAGAGCTATGGACTATGAAAGATATTATAAAAGCACTAAATAAAATAGAAGATAATAAAAAGGGATACGTAGTGAACTGCTTAGAAGGGTAAGATGCCCTTCTTTATTTTTTACATAAATTAGAGAATAGCTTAATCTAATACTTTGAATTACAATATATGCTAATTCGTGATATAATATTATTAGATTGATTACAAAAATAACTATGACATGAGGTTGAATATAAAAAGAATACAATATGACTAACATTTGAACATAATATGACTGTAGTATAAACATAGTTTAAATATAATTTAAATATTATTAGACTAATATAAGACTATAGTCAGACTATCATATAGATATAATTAGAAAATATTTTGAATAATATATGAAAAAAAGTACACATTTTCTAAGTAATATAGTATAATATAGTAAAGAAAGAAATAAACATGATATGAATATATTTTAACTATAGTTTGACATAGGTTTGACTATAGTATGAATTAATAAAGAATGTATTATGAATATTTTTTTACATTACTGCGACTACTATTAGAATAAAAAAAGTCAGACTAAGATTGTAGTTAGAACAAGAGGTGATTGAAGAATGGCAGTAAATAAAAATGAATATAAAATATTAATAATGCTTAAAGAAAATCAATGCACTACAGAATTAAAATCATTTACTTATACTAAACTCTGTAAGATTTCTGAATTATCTATGTCAACAGTACGACGAAGTATTAAAAAATTCTTAGAGTTGCAATACGTAAAAGAAGGCTGTAAACAAGGGATAAGTAAGACTTTTTATATTACACCAAACGGAATAGAAAAGTTAAAATCAATAATGTAAAATAGGGGGAGTTATAAATGAAAAATAGAATAGTTTTTGCACCAATAGGACAAGGTGGAGGAAACATAGTAGATACTTTATTAGGTGTATGTGGAGATTATAATGCACTATTTATAAATACTAGTAAGAAAGATTTAGATTCATTGAAAAATGCAAAACATACTTATCATATACCTTTTGCAGAAGGTTGTGGGAAAGAAAGAAAAAAAGCCATTGGATATGCTCAAACTTATTATAAACAGATAATAGCTCAAATAATGGAGAAATTTTCTTCATGTGATATAGTTATATTTGTAGCAACAATGGCAGGAGGAACTGGATCAGGTATAACACCTCCAATTTTAGGACTAGCAAAGCAAATGTATCCAAACAAACATTTCGGATTTGTAGGAGTTTTACCTAAAGATACGGAAGATATAGATGAACATACAAACGCTATATCTTGTTGGAACGATATCATGAAAAGTACTAATGATGGTAAAGATATATCAATATATTTACTAGATAATAACAAAAGAGAAAAAGAATCTGATATAAATAAGGAATTTGCTATGTTATTCAATGACTTTATGAATATGAGTGAGTCTCATGCTGAAGGTGTTGTTGACGAAGATGAAATAGGCAAATTATTAACAATGAAAAAGAGTAATGTAATATTAGAATTTGATGATAAAGAAGATATAAAAGTGGCGTTAGCTAAGAGTTTAAAAGAAAGTATATTTGCAGAATATACAACAAATACTTGTGAATTCATGGGAATATCTACTACAAGAGTCGTTGATGTTGAAGCAATTAAGAACATAGTTGGATTACCAAGAAGAACATTTAAAGGATACAATAGTAAGAAAAATATAGTTGTGGCAACTGGTATAGAACCTCAAAAAACATCAATAGAAACGCTAAATTTAATTATAGAAGATAAAATGAAACAAAGAGAGGGTCAAACTTCAAATGAGGATATGGTTGTGAAGCCAGTAACTACAGAGCAAGAAGCTAGTCAGCCAATAGCCTCTCAAAATAAAGAAATAAGTATAGATAATGTTGAAAAAGAAATAGACATAAATGATTTCTTTAGTAAATATATGTAATACAAAAATAAGAGAGGACTAATCCTCTTTTATTTTTTACTTTAATAGTACTTTAATCTCAATTTAAGTACTATTAAAGTAAATGTATGCATTGAAAATACTAGTGTGTATGAATTTATATATATCTAACGCAGTTGAAAAAGCACGCCCATTAAAGCTTGTATTAAAGTTGTTTTGATTTACAATATAAGGTATAATTTGATTGAGGTGATACTATTATGAAGGAAGAAAATCTTAAATATGTAGATGTTGATTATTCTAATATTGATGAAGAACTTACTTATAAAACTCCTGAAGTTGCTGAAATCTTAAATGAGAACGAAAGTACAATTAGATATTGGTGTGATTGTTTTAGTGATTATATTCATATAGAACGTGAAGGGCGCAATAGAAAATTTACCAAAGAAAATATAGATGATTTAGCCTATACAAGAGAGCTACTTAAAAAAGAACGTCTTACAATAAAACAAGCGCAAAAAAGATGGGAAGATTTAAAAAGAAATCCCTCATCAAGTACTAAAGTTGCTTCTATAAGAGAAATACCATCTCAAAATGAAGATATTCTAAATGAACAAGCATTATTAAAACTAGAAGAAATAAAAAAACAATTTTTAAAAGATATATCTATTCAAATTAACAATACTATTTCAGAACAGCTATCTGTAGCTTTGAACTCTCATAATGAAGCCTTAGAGCGAACTCAATCTGAATTAAAGGATTATATATCAGCCACAATTGAAGACAAGCTGGAGGCAAATATGGACAATCTAAAGGCACATATAGACGCTACTACAGAAAATACTAATAAGGAAATCGAGAAAGTTTATAACAAAGATATAGAGTTAGTAAATAATCTGAAGAAACACATGGAAGAACGTAGAAAACAAAACGAAGAACAAAACAAAGAGCAGGATAAAAAGGGATTCTTCAGAAAATTGTTCAAGAGATAATAAGGGGTAATAGAGTTTATCCCTATGTTTTTAGAACAAATTAAGATTAATTAAAATAAAACATAAACATTGTAAATCATAAATTAGTATGATATACTATATGTAAGTTAAGAGAAATTAAGGAATCACAATATATCAAATAATTAAAGGTAAAGGGGAGTTTTACAATGAAAACTATAGCAATTAACTCACAACGTATGGCAGGTTGGTTAATGTTCAATAGATTCAATCTAGTAAGAATAGAATCTGATAAAAGAGATAATTCGAGAAATGTATATTTATTCAAAGATACTCAGGAATTAAGACAATGCATGAATAGATATAATGAGTTTAAAAGTATGATAGATGAGTAAAATTTTAAATTATATTAAAAAATAATTAAAACAACATTAAAACAGAAATAGGTTGGAAGTGATATAATGTACTATGTGATTAAAACTAAAAGGTTAAAAAATTATCTGTATTCACTAGGATTCACTTTCAAGCAGTCTATAGATAAAACAGGTAGACAAAAATATATTTTCTTATTCAAAAACACAAATGAATTAAATATAGCTATCAATTTTTATCGCAATTTTAAAAAAATATATATGAAGATAATTTAAATATGCTATTGCAAAAACGCTTACGCTGTTCATCATATTTTGACCAGTCCAAGCGTTTTTGCAATAGCACAAGCGAACAGTCCAAGCAAAAATGCAACAAGATTGAAGTGTATAAAAAGAAAAGTATTATAAAAAGAAAATATAATAAAAACAATTAGAGTTAGCCGAACAAGTTCGTGCTAACGTCAGCTCAAAATTTCAGGATAGGTGGGTAGTAGCATGATAAATAAAGAATATTACATTACATTAAAAAATGAATTACATATCTCCAATGATATTACAAATGAAGAATTGGTAATATTGGCTTTAATAAAAAGAAATTATAGTCCAATCAAAGAAGTGTCTATTGCTAGTATTAATATATTGATGAATTATATGTATATATTAAATAGGAATAGCAATATGATTAAAATAATTAAATCATCAATAAATGGTCTTATGTTTAAAGGATATATAAAACAAATAATGGACTTGCACTATAGTCCAATTGAATTTGACACTATTAAAAATTCAGATGTGTTCTACATTGAAATAGAAAATGATTTTGATAATTACTTTTGCATATATGACTATGATCTTGATAAGATATTTGATTATCTACATAATACAAATATAGATAGGTTTGCTTTTGTTAGGTATTACATAGCTATTCAAAGAGTAATTAATAATAACGCTAAGTTTGGATGGCTAACTCAAAGTTCTATTAAGAATATTATTAATCATAGCAAAACAATATCTAAATACAATAGGATACTTGCAGATGAATTAAATCTAATCATATATAACAATAACTATATCACACAAGATAGACATTATTGTTCCACTTATTTTGGTAAGTATGGAGATGATATTAACTTTAATAAGCAATTACAAATAGAAATAGGTGTTAAAGGGTTAGTATATACTGATAAGATCAATAGCAATATTAAACGTAGCAATACTCAAAAGAAAAATTATTCAAATTAAATAAAAATTAATTAAAATAATACTTGACATAGTTTAGGAGAGGTGGTAATATAATAAATGTAGACAGGAACGAAACGAATGTAGCTGAAAAGCAATAATAAAGACAAATTAAAATAATTTAAAACAAACATAAAGTTTCTTCCAATAGGAACGAGAATAGAAAGGAAGATGATAAAATGACTTAAATCACAAGAAATTAGAAGTTGTATTGATAATAACCAATAAACACAAGTTAAAACATATAAAGAAGGGATGATTGACCTATGCAAATGATAGAAATATTAAAATTACAACCACATCCAAGAAATCAAGAGTTCTTCGATGATATTCCTAAAGAAAGATGGGACGATTTTATAAAATCCATAGTAAGAAGAGGAGTAGTTGAAGCAATAGTAGTAACTCAAGACTTATTAATAGTAAGTGGGCATCAAAGAGTTAGAGCCTGTAAGGAAATTGGTATATTAGAAATACCATGTAGAATAACTCATTATCCTGATGAAGACCCAAAATTACATATTTCAAAAGAAGATATGATATTAGAAGATTTGATATGTACAAACATCATGCAAAGAGGCGTAGGTAATGTTAATCCTATGAAGATGGCTAGATGTATAATGGAATTGGAACGAATATATGGGATAAGACAAGGTAGTAATCAATATAGTGGTTCGGAAATAATTTCCGAAGCTAAAAAGTCTCAAAATGATTTAGCTAAGCAAATTGGTATTGATGAAAGACAACTTAGGAATTATAAAAAACTCAATGAACTTATCCCTGAATTACAATCGCTAGTGGAAACTGGTGCTTTAAAATCTACTACGGCATATAAAATATGGGCTAAAATGCCACAAGATGAACAAGAAATATTTTTTAATGATATTGGTAAGGAAAAGATAAAACAGCTCACACAAAAGAGAACACAACAAATTATAGATGAGAAGTTACAATTAGAAAACGAAAATGAAGAGTTACAAAAATGCTTTAATGAATTAAGTAGTAAATATAATTTATTAAAAAATATAAAAAACGAAGCTGAAGATTTAAAAAAGCAACTAGAAAAAAAACCTAAAGAAATTCTAAAAGAAGTTACGGTTGAAAAGGAGATAGTACCCGATGATTATATGGACTTGAAAAATAAAATAAAAGAAAAAGATAAATATTACAATGATTTGAAAAGAGAATATGACTCAAAAGTAAAACAGATGTTCAATTTAGAAGATGAAATTTGTAGCATGAAAGAAAAATCAGAAAGTGAAAATTATACTAAAAAGCTACAAGATAGTGCATTGATATTTTGTACTAGAGTACATAGTTTTATAGAAACAAGTTCGGGTTTGGCATGGTTAGCAGAACATATAAATGAGTTACCACAATATGAAAAAAACTCATACATAAAGGCAGTTCGATTAATGGAAGATTGGGTTTTAGCAGTTAAATCAAATATGAAACAATATGTTTAAAATAATAGAAATATAAATTAGGGGGAATTTTAGTATGGAAAATAAACAATTTAATGGACAAGAATTACAACAAATGATGGGAAATTTATTAATGGTTAGTCAAAATTCTATGGAAACAACAGAAGTTATGAAGGCAGAATTAGTAAGTACAAAGAATACAGTAAGGGGACTTGCGACCCAATATAATAAAATAACAGGTGAGATAACAAATATCCAAGATAGAATGGACAATTTAGAATTAAATGAGGAAATCACAGACGAACAACGCAATATGATTAATCAGAAATGTAGAACCAGAGTAAATGAGGTATTAGACTATAATCAAGATTTAATAGACAAATATTATCGAACATACATAAGCAATTTGTATAGTATATTAAAAAGAAACTATGGAATGGGAGCAAAAATAGCAACTACTAAAAAAAGAAACTATGATACGGTAATGAGAGGTATTCAAGCATGGTTTCCTAAACATGAAAAGTTAAGACAAAGAGCTGATAGAAGATTAAAGACTAAATAACATATACATATTTAATAGTTCTAATATAAGATAAACACATAAAAGTACCAAATATAAAAATGTAATAATATAAATAGAATTAATCAAAAAATAAAAAACAAAAATAGAGAGGATGATTCAATGATAAAAGAACAACAATTAACAGAACAAGAGGAATTAAGAGAAAAATTAATAGGTAAAATTGAGGTATTAGATAAGGTAAAAGAATTATTATTACTTCCTGATACAGAATTTGCAACAACAAAGCAAGTAGCTGAATATTATCAAACTACAGAAGAAAATATAAGACAAATAAAAAATAGATTTAAAAATGAATTAAGTAAAGATGGTGTTGAAACAATTAGAGGAATTAAAAAAGTTCAAGAAGTAACAAAAGGGTCGTTACAAAATGTAACAACCGTTATCACTATTTATTCAAGACGTGCAATATTAAGAATTGGAATGCTATTGAGGGATAGTGAAGTAGCCAAAGAAGTTCGTACCCAATTATTAAATATAGAAGAAAAAACTACTAATGAACAAAAAACAGAGGAAATTAATAAAGAAAAACTTCTATTTATGAATATAATGTTTGCTGAAAATGAGCCTGATAGGGCTATAGCAGTGAATGAGTTATATAAATATAATCAAAGAAATAAAGTTAAAATAGATTATCATGATACAGTATTACATGCAGATAAGTTAGTTACAACTAATGATGTTGCTAAAGATTTAGGTATCACAGATAGAAAATTATATAAAATATTAAGGGAAAATAAAATTCTATATAAGCAAGGTAAAATATATAAACCTTATGCAAACTATGATTTTCTATTAAAAGAAAACTACGCAGACTATCATATTAATGAATGGTCACAAACACTTAAATGGTATGAAAAGGGAAGAAAATGGATTATAAACAATATGGACAAATGGAACAAATAACATATATATAGTTTAATTATATACATAAAGGAAATGGCAAGGTAACTGCCAAGCTTTAGCTTGTGCAGAGTATTCAGATTAAACACAGGATAAATATACCAAATAACAAAAGATAAAAATTTAAAGATGATATAAAAAATTAATTAAAATAAAATTACAAGGAGAGATAATTATGAAATATACAGGAAAATTAGATTTCACTATGAATGGGGAATATGCAATTTGCACAGGAGATAAATATATACCTATTAATTCTATGTTAGATGGTATGTTAGGTGATGAAATAAAAGTAAGAATCTTAAATAAAAATGATAAGGAACTATTCAAGGATCAAGGAATTGTACTAAGAGAAAAATTAGTTATGAATGGTAGTGACAAATCAAATTTATATGCATACAAAGTTAATGGATAAGATCTAGACAGTGTGTTATGGGAAAATGTAGATAAGAAAATAACATTCATATTGGATTTAGAAGTTGTTTATTAACTAGGCTGAAATGACTATTCTAAAAAATGAGTTAAATTTAAGAAAATTAAAGAATTTTAAAACGGCTGTAGGTCGCATTCTATCGTGAGTAAAATGGTCATAAAATGAAATCTACCATGTTTTCTTAATATCGTATCATTTAATTAAAATAAATCAATAGAAGGTTAAATTTTCATGGTAGTACGGTAAATGAGATTTTAAAAATTTATAAGTCATTTAAATATAAAATTAAATTAAAACAATATATAAAATATAATTCATAAAAATATCATCAAATATTATAAAAATGATTAATTATTGAATAGGCTGTAGCCTTGATTCTATGGTGAGAATTTTAATGATAAATGAAATGTAGATGCAAAGTCATATAATTTATCATTGAGATGGAATTAAACGCTTATTGATGAAATTTCAACGGTAGTATTGTTGGAGAGTTAAGATGATTAAAATAAAGGGAGGAGATTGTTATTAGTTTGAATAAACAAATACATATATATAGTGTAGATACAAGTGCTTTTTATAATGAAAATGAAATGAAGATACATAACAGACTAAACAAGTATTACTTATTTAGAAAAACATTAAATAAAAAACTAAATAAAATAAATCAGAAAATAGATAAGTGTAAAGGTGAGGATTCTAAAATTCAATATGACGTTTTATATAAAATGACAGACCACTCATTTAAAAATATAAATAAGAAAATAAAAACAATAAAAGATACATTATATGTTGAATTTAAAGAAACAAGACAATTAAATCATACAAACAACAATATAAGAAGATTAAATCAAGAATATTTAAATATGAGAAATGTAATTTCTGTATTTGAATCTACCTTAACTAGAGTTATGCAAGTACCAATAGACACTTTAACCGAAGATTTAATAATTGTACAAACTTATTTCTTTGAAATAATCGAAGATTTAATTTTAGATGGATTCATGCTTAAAGGAGAAAAATATACTTGTTTAACTGCTAGTGCAGGACAAATAAGGACTAAAAAAACAGTATTTATTAAAGAAAGCCAACTACAAAAATATTATAATACTCTAAGTTGTGGTTTAACTATAGAAAGAATAAATGAATGTGGTGGAGTAAATATAAACAAATACTTAGCATATTTAGCTTTAAATAATAGCGCCACAGATGAATGGAAAGATTTTGATATAACTAAAACTATAGTAGTTGATGATTTTGAAACTAATGTAAAAGAAACTGTAGATTTGATTGATGATGAAACATATACAATAGAAAGAGTTATCAAAGATGTGCCAATTCCTCACATGGATGGTTGTGGAATAATGCTACCTAAATTAGGTAGAAATAGAATGTTTAGATCACCTTGGGTCAAGGGGTTATTAATATCATCACCATTTAATAAATTTATTAGAGAAAAAAGTAAAGAATTAGGTAAATATTGTGGTATAGTAAAAGATATATATGGGAAGGAACATGACATATTAAAAGAAAAAATAGAAATTATATTTACCAAAAGTCAATTTAAAATGTGGAAATATTATAAAAGTTGGGAAGAATATATAGACAACTTCATCAAATATAATTGTCAAGCAGGAACATGTAATGAGGAAGAAGACAAATTTCAGAAAGCCAAAATTAATTATCAAATGTTGCAAACATTGACGGATATAACTGATACGGAACTACAAGAGATATCTAAAAAGACTATTAATAAAATTAAAAATATAAGTAATGATAAGAATACTATGCTAAAGGTTTTAGGTGTCACTTCTGCAAATAGAAATAAAAACTATTTACAGCAATCATTAGAAATATATCCAGAGTTGTTAAATGATACATATAATAAAGAAATATTAAAAAATGTTAAAAAGAGTTTAGTGAAAGAAGGCAGAGCAGGTAAGTTAGATATAGATGCCATATATACATTCTTAGCACCTGATACATATGCATTTTGTGAATGGCTATTTTTACATGAAGAAAATCCTAAAGGATTATTGCAAAATGGTGAAGTATGGTGTAGCTTTTATGATAATAAACCTGAATTAGACTGTTTAAGAAGTCCTCATTTATATAGAGAACACGCAGTAAGAAAAAATGTAGCATATAAGAGTGAGGAAAATGAAGATCGAATAAAGGAAATGAAAAGATGGTTTAATACTAAAGCAATATATACTAGCACACATGATATTATAAGTAAAATATTAATGTTTGATGTAGATGGTGATAAATCATTAGTATGTGCTGAACCACTACTTGTTGAAGTAGCAAAAAGAAATATGAAGGGAATTGTTCCTTTGTATTACAATATGAGAAAAGCTGAACCTACAATAATTAATAGTCAAAGTATATACAATGGATTGAAAAGTGCTTACACAGGAGGAAATATAGGTGAAATTAGTAATAATATAAGTAAGATATGGAATAGTGATAATATTAATCTTGATGTAATTAAGCTATTATGCATGGAGAACAATTTCACGATCGATTAAATTTTAGTCGCTTTATATAGTAATATATATAGAAAATATGGTGAACCTAGAAATCTAGGGTGTATATCTAACGTTTAGTAGCTATAGGAAATGATAGTTAATATATATGCTAACAGGGGAAATCTAAAGCCACTTTTATAAAAAGAAGGTATGATAATCCTGTGCCAAGCTTATAGAGAAATCTATTTGTGGGTCAAACGACTAGGATATACCTCCTAAATGGAGATGAAATCCGTACATTTAAGGTGAAATTCCTTATTTGGAAGTGCCATACACGAGAAGTCCTGAAAAGCCTATGAATAGACATAGGGTGAAGATATAGTCTACTCCCCTAATAAATATCGGGAAACCGAGGGTATAAAGGTACGCTAAGACATTATATAAACCTCAAAGACCAAAGAAAATGAAAAAAATAATAAATCAATATACTAAATTAAAAGTACCTCATTTTTTTATATATGCTAAAGACAAAGATAATAGTAAAGTTGAAACAATTAATAATAGTGTGGTTAATAGGCTAGAAAAAACTATCCCAAATCCTAGAATTAGTTTTAAAAATACACAATTAGGTAAATTTGATTATAATATGTTAATGCATAATAAAAAAGTGAAAATGGATAAGAAAATAATTGATAAATATACCGAATTAGATTTGAAGAAACCTTTCTTAATCGGTAAGAACAAGGACGGAAAAGTTGATAATGTAGTATTCTTATATCAAGATATTAAAAATCAATTATTAGAAGTTTATAATGATGAAGTATATATAACAGATGTTTTAATTAAATACTTATATGGAGATAAAAAAGCCAAATTCAAAACTACATTATGGGAGTGCTTTGGTAATATAATAGTAGAAAATTTAAAATTAAATATTAAGAATAAATTAAAAGGTACAATTCAATGTGAAAAATGTGGTAAGAGAATTAAAGTATCGAATAATAGAATTAAGTATTGTGCAAAATGTGCTAAGGAAATAAATATAAAAAAGACAGCTAATAATAGAAAGAAACGTAAAAGTGTTTGATTTAAACAAGCCTTGTAACCCTTGATATATCTACGTTTGAAGGGTGTCTACGAAAAATTATGATTGTATGAAAATACAATGAAACCATTGGCGTATAAGGGTTTGAAGCACTTTTATAACCTAAAAACGTAATCTCCTCTAAGGGGGACAGGTAGTATCTATATTTACAAAAACCCAGAGGTTGTATAAATCTTCCCCATTTTAATAAAATTAAATTAAAAATTAAAAATAAAAAAATACAAATAGTCCAAGAGACTTAAAACATGAAAGGAGAAATATTTTATGAACAAAACTGAATTAGTAAACTCAATGGCTGAAAAGGCAGTATTAACAAAAAAGGACGCTGAACTAGCACTAAAAGCATTTATTGAAAGTGTTAAAGAGGCTTTAAAAGAAGGTAAAAAGATACAACTAATAGGATTTGGAACTTTTGAAACTAGAGAACAAAAAGGCAGAACAGGAACTATTAATTTTGGATCAAAGAAAGGTGAAACTTATACTTCAAAAGATAAGATAGTTCCAGTATTTAAAGCAGGTAGACAACTTAAAGAAATAGTAGATAATAAATAGTACATATGGGGAAGTTTATTCTTCCCTATCATTAAAATGAATAATTATACATTATTTAATATGGAAAGGATGAAGTTTTATGGCAGAAAAGAAATTAGTTAAGTTTAAAAGAACAGAGAATACAATTGGACAGGTTGAAGCTGATTTTAAAATTGAAGATGGGAGAATCTATTTTCAAACTGAGGAAGATACAGAATTTAGATTGTTAACTGACTTAGATGAAGTTAAATATTTCAATGGTAAATATGGAGTATTAACATTTAAAGAAAAAACTGAATCAGATGAAATACCTGAAAAAGAATAAAATTAAATTCCTATGATTAATTTCATAGGAAACATGGATTGTTAGTTTAAGTTAGTAAAATACTGGTTTTGTATACACCTCCCCTTAAATAAATCAGAGATGTGAGTTCGAATCTCACACAATCCTCTCTCCCTTAAAGGCTTAACGCCGATTGAATTTAAAATAATATGTAGGTATGGTGTAATGGCTAACATGATAGTCTCCAAAACTATTGATGTAGGTTCGATTCCTACTACCTATGCCAACACCTAATCAAGTGTATAAACTGGGTATTAAATGATGACCGTTAGCTTAACGCTATAAATGCTACCATATTGGTCGGTAAGCTTGGGATGTAGATGCCCGTAATATTAGGGTTTATCTTATGGAAATGGGATAAACCCTAATATTAAAATGATAGTTAAATTAAAAAAATTATAAATAATATAAAGTTTATCAATTAATTTTGGTAGGCTTTTAGTATTTATAAAATTCAATATATTATCTACTAAATAGTAGATAGGTGTTTTTGAGATAGTTACACCTTTATCAAAAGACTACTCCATACAGATATGGTATATATAGGACAAGTTACTTATATATACGTCAATATCAACCTTCCTAAATTTAATATTTGCTGATAACTTTGTGTATTTGTAACTGCTTTATAAAAATTGAAAATACACCATAAAAATAATATTATAAAAGGATGGTTGATAAGTTATGAATAATTTAACAGTTTTAAACAATAGTAAAGGTTTAGTTTTAGATAGTAGAGATGTGGCTGAAATGATGGGTAAAAGACATAATGAATTAATGCAGGAAATTGAAGGTAGAACAGATGGTAAAAATGTGGGAATAATTCCAACTTTAGAAAAAGGGAATTTCCGTCTTTCAGAATTTTTCATAGAAAGTAGTTACAAAGTGAAAGGTAATAATAAAACTTATAGATGTTATCTTGTAACTAAAAAAGGTTGTGAGGTTTTGGGTAATAAGCAACAAGGTGAAAAGGGAATTTTATTTACGGCTAAGTACGTTGAAAAGTTCAATCAGATGGAACAAAATCAAACTGATAGTTATCTAATACAAGACCCTATAGAAAGAGCTAAAGCATGGATAAAAGAACAAGAGGAAAAAGTCTTATTAATTAAAAAGATTGAAGAAGACGAACCACTTGTTGCATTAGCTAAGAAAAGATTAGATAAAAACGGAATAGCAAGTATTACAGATGCTACAAAGTCATTTCACCTTAAAAGAGGACAGATTACAAGATGGGCAAAAAATAATGGTTATATACATAAAACTATTACAGAAGTTAATAACAAAGGTGATGAATACTTTAAGATTTATGATAATGGTGGATTTAAGAATATTGGAATAACTGAGCAAGGATTGCAATTAATAAATGATAACTTAAATAATATAGCATAAATAAATTAAAATATACATATAAAATTTAATATTGATAGTTACGATTAAATATTAACTAATATTAGGGTAAGTTCCTAATGGATATTTAATTGATGATAATATGAATGTTGTGAAACATGCAGAAATCATATCCTCTTAATTTGTGGGATAATTACCTACCATTAAGAAATAAGAGTTGGTGAAATGCTGACTCTTTTATTATTTAAATTAAAAATATTAGGAGGAATCATAATATGAGTAATGAGTTAAAAACATTAAACAGTAAGGAATTAACAATTGACAGTAGAGATGTTGCTGAGATGATGGATATTTTACATTCTGATGTATTAAAGAAATTAGACGGAACATATCATAAAGACGGAAGAGTAAAACAAGTAGGTATAATCCCAACTTTAACTAAAGGGAATTTTCCCTTGAGTAAATATTTTATAGAATCAACTTACAAGGATAAAAGTGGTAAAGAAAACAAATGCTATTTGCTAACTAAGATGGGTAATTAAACTGTTATAACAAATCTAAACAAAACTATACAAATATGTATAGAAAAATAGATTTATAACAGGAAGCCCTGTGTATCATGTGAATGGTGCATACTCGGTGTTAATTGCTTTTAACTCCTAAAGCCTTACAACCAAAGCGAAGTTGGAAACGACAAGCGTAACGGTGCGAAAGCTGAAAAAATAGTAAGGATGGCATAAGCTGAAATAAAATCCAATTAGGTTCTATAAAAGGGTGGTCGTGACATATAGAAAACGTTGGGTGCTAAATGCTGTAATAATGGATGTTTAGCAGGGAAATTCCTAAGTCTTTTAAGATATGGAAGACCTTCAACGACTATCTCCTTGAGGGAGAGTAAAGCCACAAGCCAACGGTGGAAGAAAAATACCGCATCTCTTTTGAGATGAAGATATAGTCTACGCTCATATGAAAGTATGAGAGGTCTACTCGTGAGAGAAAGACTGCTATAGGTGTTGCGACCTATAGTGAATAAGAAAAATATATACAAATATAAAAAATATTGACATATCTCTCTAAAAAGTGTAATATATTATTATACTAAAGGGAGGTGAGTACATGGAATTAATGTCCATTGGTAAATTTGCTAAACGTGTAGGCGTTAATGTTGTTACTCTGAGAAGAATGGAGGCTAAGGGAGAGTTTCTTCCAGCTCATGTTTCTTCTGGAGGAACTAGGTATTATTCAACGGATCAGTTGAAATACTTTGGAAAAGAACGAAATGCACATAAGTTAGTTGTGGGGTACTGTCGTGTTAGTACACCAAGTCAAAAGGACGACTTAGAGAATCAAGTAAACAATGTAAAATCTTATATGATTGCCAAAGGCTATCAGTTTGAAATAATCAAAGACATTGGCTCAGGAATTAATTATAAGAAAAAGGGCTTAAAAGAATTGATAGATAAGATAAATAACCAAGAAGTAAGTAAGGTGGTTATCTTATACAAAGATAGATTAATTCGATTTGGCTTTGAATTAATTGAATATTTATGTCAAATAAACAACGTTGAACTTGAAATTATAGATCATTCAGAAAAGTCTAAAGAGGAAGAACTAACAGATGATTTAATTCAAATCATTACAGTTTTTGCAAATAGATTATATGGTCAAAGGTCTAAAAAAACTAAGCGTCTAATTGAGGAAGTGAAAAACAATGATAGTAGCAATTAAAATAAAATTAAAGCCAACTAAAGAACAAGAGGTTTTATTTTGGAAGTCAGCAGGAGTTGCAAGGTGGTCTTATAACTATTTTTTATCAGAAAGTGAAAGACACTACCAAGAGTATCTTGAAGGTAAACAAGACAAGAAAACCATAAAAGAAAGCGAAGTCAGAAAATATATTAATAATGTATTAAAAAAGACTACTCATACATGGCTTGAAGAAGTTGGAAGCAATGTAATGAAACAAGCAGTAAAAGATGCTGACATAGCTAGAAAAAGATGGTTTGATGGTGTTGCAAACAAGCCGAAATTCAAAAGTAAGCGAAAAAGTAAAGTTAGTTTTTATGTGAATTATGAAAGTCTAAAGCGAACAAATAATGGCTTTAGAGGTGAAAAAATCGGTGTAGTAAAAACATATCAAGCATTACCAAAGTTAAAGAAAGGTGAAAAATATTCAAATCCACGAATATCATTTGATGGTATGAATTGGTTTATATCTATAGGATATAACAATGAATTTAAAGCTGTCAAATTAACTGATGTTAGTTTAGGAATTGACGTTGGTATAAAAGAATTAGCTGTGTGTTCAGACGGTCAATTTAAGAAAAATATAAATAAAACTAAAAGAGTTAGATTCCTTGAAAAGAAATTGAAACGTGAACAGCGAAAGATAAGTCATAAACTCGAAGCTAATATTAAAAGTTATGATAAGAATAGAAAACCGATTTATAAAAGACCTTTAAGAGATATGAAAAATATCCAAAAACAAAACAGAATAATTCGTAATTTATATAAAAAACTTGAAAATATTCGCACAAATTATTTGCATCAATGTTCCAATGAGATAGTGAAAACCAAGCCTTCTCGAATTGTTATGGAAACATTGAATATAAAAGGTATGATGAAGAATAAGCATTTATCTAAAGCTATAGCTAATCAAAAGTTATATGAATTTAAAAGACAAATTCAATACAAATGTAAGAAGTATGGAATTAAATTTGTTGAAGCTGATAAATGGTATCCATCATCAAAAACTTGTAGTTGTTGTGGTCAAGTTAAATCAGATTTAAAGCTTAAAGACAGATTATATGTCTGTAATTGTGGCTTAAAGATGGATAGAGATTTGAACGCAAGTATTAATTTAGCAAATTACCAAATTCAAAGTGCTTAACCTAAACTAAGCTTTGAATATGTACGTAACGATACTACGGAATTTAAGCCTGTTAAGAGTCATATCAAATGGTAGTAGCTTTGGCAAACCCAGATTCGTTGAAGCAGGAAGACACAAGACGAAAATCATAAGACATAAGTCGTGTCATAGTATAAATGTCTACATTTAAATAGAAATGTATATATTTTTCGTATCGGTTGTGAATTTTTAGCCAATAAATTTAATGGTGAAAAAGGGATACTATTTACTGCTAAATATGTTGAAAGATTTAATGAAATGGAAGAGAAACAGAATCAATTTAAACTTCCACATACATATAAGGAAGCGTTATTACAATTAGTAGAGCAAGTCGAAGAAAATGAAAAACTTAATACTGTTATAGAAGATATGACACCAAAAGCAATAATAGGTGATACCTTTACAAGTACAGCCAATGCTTATGATATGGGGGTATTTTCCAAAGTACTATCTATTAATGGATTAGGTAGGAACAATATGTTTCAATGGCTAAGAGACAAAAAGATACTAATGAAAGGTAATACCCCTTTTCAAAGATATAATAAATACTTCAAGGTTGTAATGGTTACAAATAGTTTTGGGTTTGCTAATCCTAAAACTTTAATAAATCCAAAGGGTGTAGAATTTATAGTAAAGAAATTAATAGAAGATGAGTACATAATTACAAAATCAATAGATGAAATATTAAAAGAATTAAATAGTAAAGAGGATTATGCTATAATTTTATAATGAAAGGATGATTATAAATTGAAGAAAATACTTTTCGTAATCGGAACAACACTTGTTATAACATGTTGATATTGTCTTACAGCTTGGTTAATAAAGATATTATGGAACTTCATAGCTGTCTATTTTGCAATCAAAGTTATAACTTTTCCAATAGCTCTAGCAGTAACAGTAGTATTAAGTATTATTGGAGGATTTTTTAAATCAAGCAAATAAAATTAAATTAAAACCATACATATTAAAAGATTAAAAGTCTAATTATTAGACTACATATACATATAAAAATACCGTAGAAAGGATGTAAGTTAGGTGCAAAATAAAACAACTTAAATTAAGCAACTACAATATATGTAGTTGCTATTTTAGTAAAGAAATTAGAATTAAGCGAAGTAGATAATAAATTAAAATGATGAACAGAAAGGAAATGATTAAATGGAAATATTAAATATAAAAGAATATGATTTAGATTATATAATGGAGAATTATTTTAATACAGATAAAGAAGTTATGTTCTTATGTGATTATGAAACTGCATGGGAGATATTAAAATACGGTGATTATGAAGATGAAGACTTTGAAAATTATTTTAGCATTGATTTAGATTGTCAATATCCTTATTATAGTGTTTACAAATGTGGAGATAGTGATTTTATAATTCACTTTATAACCAATGAAGACGAAGAATTGTACGATGAATATGGAGCTAATAATATACTTATTCAAGATTGTGTGTTAAGTGAATATGGTAAAGAAATTATTAAAAGATGTTTTGACTATGAAGACCTTATAGTAATTGGAGATAAAATAGATTTAAAATCATTAAAAGAATACAATTCAGATAAAGAACAGGAAGATACTTATGATAAACATTATAATAGAATAAAAGGCTTCTTAGAATATGACATTGAACAAAGAGATTTAAAAGAACAAAAGGAAATATTAAAAGCTACAATACAGGTTGCAAATGAACTAAAGGAAGAATTAGAAATAAGCAATAAGGACGGTTACTATGATATTTGGAATTCTATAATAAAGAGCGAATTGGAAATGTTAGACGGAGATATTGAAAATGAAAAGAAATTATTAGAACAAATACAAAAAGTAGTTGTGGATCAACTGGAAATATTGAATAAAGATAAAAACTAAATTTTATTTACTTTGAAAATTAACTAAAATGAAAATTGAAAAGTAGAGTTAATAGAGATATTAATTCTACTTTATTGTATATTGCAATGGGTATTCGACCACCCTTTTATAATTTTGGTAATATATTTTCTAAAAGGACTAGATTAAATTCTAGTCCTTTTTTGTATGCCTAATTATATTAAGTCGAATGTGAATTGGAATATATAAGAGATTATATATTACTAAATTAAAAGAAAGAGGTCGATGGTGTTATGGAAAATGAATTAAAAGTAATAAATCAAGGTGGAAAGTTATTAACAGATAGTAGAGATGTTGCAACAATGGTAGGTAAAGAGCATAGCAAATTGTTAAGAGATATTAATATTTATATAGGATATTTAGCCGAAGGGGAAACATCTAATTTCTTTATAGAATCTACTTATAAAGATAAAAACAATCAAGAAAGAAAATGTTATAAAATAACCATAGATGGTATTAAAATGATAATAGATAAAAGTCGTAAAACAAAGAAACTACAACTTTTAATAGAATGGTATAACAATAATTCTACACAAGAAACACAAATAATATTAGCTAATAGATTTGAAGATGAATTTATGAATAAATTAGAGCAAGCGTTAGAACCAATGGAATTAATTTTAGAAAAACAGTTTATTGTAGATAATTATAGATTAGATGGTTATATTCCAAGTTTAAAATTAGCTATTGAATATGATGAAGGGCAACATAAAATTTCCACTAATAAGAAATTAGATAAAATTAGACAAGATTATATTAGTAAAAAATTAGGTTGTACATTTATTAGATGTGATTATGAAGATACAGATGCCTACAACATTGGAAAAGTATTTAAAAAAATAATGGAGGTGAAATAATATGGAAAATTTAATAAATATTATACACCAAAATGAAAAATTAGTAGTAAGTAGTAGAGAAATTGCAAGAAATTTTAATAAAGAAAATAAAAGTGTAAATAGAGATATTAGAAATCTCATGGTACAAAATTGCACCGTGAAAAATCTATTTATTGAATCTACATATATTTCTTCCAGAGGAAGAGAGGAAAAGGAATATTTGCTAACAAAAGACGGATTTAGTTTATTAGTTATGGGATTTACAGGATCAAAAGCACTTGATTGGAAGTTAAAATATATAGATGCTTTTAATAAAATGGAAGAATATATTAAAAGTCAACAAAATCAAATACGATTACCACGAACTTATGCAGAAGCATTGAGAGAGTTAGCTGATAAGGCTGAAGAAAATGAAAAATTAAAAGAAGAAAACTATATCATGCTACCTAAAGCTGAATTCTATGATGCTGTAACTAAAAGTGAAGATACAATAGATATGGGTGAATGTGCAAAAGTTTTAAATATCGGCATAGGTAGAAATAATTTATTCAAATTTCTTAGAGAATATGGTGTATTAATGAGTAATAATACACCATATCAAAGATTTGTAGATAATAAGTATTTTAAGATTATAGAAAAAGAATTCGAGAAACCTAATGGTGAAATAAAGATAAATACAAAAACTGTGGTTTATCAAAAAGGATTAGATTATATAAGGAAATTATTAAAGAAATATTACATATAAGTTTATTAAAATAAAATTAAAACATTATACATAGGATAATTATAAGATATAAAAATATCATAGAGAAATTTAAGAGTTAAGAAGCTATTTATAAATATAGCTTCTTTTTTTATTATGCAAAAATTTAGGAAAGAGGAACAAGATGAGTCAAGTAAAAAAGAAAGAATGTGAAGAATGTCACAGAGTTATAAAAAGGGAAACTAATTTTTATCAAACAAATAATAAATTAATATCTAAAGACGGAAGACTGCCAATATGCAAAAAATGCATTAAAGAAAAAATAAATTATAATGATATTAATACAATTTATAACGTTCTAAGACAAATGGATTTGCCATTTATTTATGAGTATTGGCAATCGGCTTTAAATAGTAAGAAAGACACATTTGGTACATACATTAAAAATATAAATTCATTACAACAAAACGAAGGAATGACATGGGAACACAGTGTTTTTAAATTACAAAACAAAATAGAAGATAATAAAAATATCATAATTAATAGTAGTAATAATGAAAATATAAGTTTTCTTAAAGAAAAATTTGGTCTGGGTTATCCTGATGAAGAATATGAATTATTTGAAAAAAAATATCAACAATTAAAACCAAGCTTTCAATTATTAACTACGATGCATGAAGAATGTTTAAAGGAATACTGTATCGATAAAGTTAAAGAGGGTTTAGCAAAAGCAAAGGGAGATTTTAAAGAAGCTAAAGAATGGGCTTCAATGGCTAAAGATGTTGCAACATCTGGTAAATTGAATCCTAATCAAATGTCTAAAGCAGACTTGTCTGGTGGGCTAGATACTTTTGGTCAATTAAGCAGAATGGTAGAACAAACACCTGAAGGTGAGTTAATGGCTTTATTACCTTTATTTACTGAACAACCCAAAGATAAAGTAGACGTTAATTTATGGTGCTTTATCAATGCTGTAAGAGATATTAAGGGTATGCCTGAGTGTGAATATAAAGATATTTACAATTTTTATGAAAAAAGAAGAAATGAATATGAATCACAGATGTTGGATAACGAATTATCAAAACAAAAGGAGGTAAAAAAAGCAAAGAATGGCTAAAAATTTTAAAACTGATAATTTTAAATGTAGCAAAGAAACTTCAAGAACAGATATTTATAATCCAGCATTTAATAACAATGTAAAATTAGAAAACCAAAAAGAAGATTCATTTCATCAAAATTTAAATAAATGGATATTATTCATTCAATGGGCAAAATGGTTTCCTGATTTATGGTATGATATGCTTAAACCTGAAAAGGGTGGAATGAGATTAGACCTAGATCAAAGAGTTTTTTTAAGATGTATGAGTAGATTTATAAGTACATATGGAGTATTTCCAAGAGGATTCGGTAAGACCATGTTAGAGTTGATGAGTATATATCATACATGCGTATTCTTCCCAGATATTACAATTGCTATGTCGGCTCAAAGCAAAGAAAATGCAAGTAGTATTTCGGAAGAAAAACATAAAGAAATTTTAAAATGGTTTCCCCTTTTGAAAAATGAAGTTGCTGAAGCACATTTTACTAAAAATAGTACAGAAGTTATATTTCAAAGTGGTGCAATTTATAGTATATTAGCAAATGCACAAACTTCAAAAGGACAACGTAAACGTAGATTAAATATAGAGGAATCTGCTTTGTTAAATAATGCTTTGTTTAAAGATTGTTTAGAACCAGTAGTAAACGTGCCTAGACGTACAGTTGGAACTAGAGCAACCGTTAATCCATGTGAATTAAATGGAATGATAAACTTCCTAACTACATCAGGATACAGAGGTTCTGATGAGTTCGTGAGAATTAGCAGTATGATAGATGCTATGGCGGAACTTAAAGGGAAAATGGTTTTAAGTGCTAGTTGGGAATTACCATGTCATTACGGTAGAGGTGAAACACGTTCACAAATTTTAGCTAAGAAAAACGATCCAACTTCGTCAGCAATATTCTTCGCAATGAATTATGAAGAAAAATGGGTCAACAATAGTACGGCTCATTCCTTGCGAACCTATAAATATAGGGTGTGGTATTTTAAATACTGCTAACGGTATCAGTTGAATAAGATTGTCTATTGAAACTTTACAAAGAGATAATAGACCTTATTGTATATACAATAAGTCCATAAACGAAGGAACTGACTAAGAGAGTCTAAGGTCTTAAACTTATATTAAGATAGCTTGACAATACCGTGCTAAGATTCGTGTTGTACGAATAAAGTGTAGAGACTATCGAAACCACGTCATGTAATGATGGAAGGGAGTAGAGTACATTTAAGGTGAAATTCCTTATTTGGAAGTGCAAGGAGGTTTTGTAAAATTATTAAAACCAAGATATAGTCCACGCTATTAGAAATAATAGAATAACGTGTGGTGCAACCGACGGAGCTTTGGTCAATATTAATAAATTGTTAGATTTAAGAACTTTAACAAATTCACAATTAAGTTGTAGCAAAGATAAAAATGGTAGGTTTGCCTTAGAAGAATACGTTATAGGCGTTGACGTAGCTCGTTCAAATGCACAAAGTAATAACAAATCAGCTATAGTAGTATTAAAAGTAATCAGAAATAAACAAGGTGTAATAAGGCAAATACAGTTAGTAAATTTAATAGAACCACCTAATGGACTTAATTTTACTGAACAAAGTATATTAGTTAAAAAAGTTTTTTATCAATATGGTGGTAAGTTAGATATGAATAAATCAAGGGTGAAAGCAATTGTTGTTGATGGGAATGTCATTGGTAAAGGATTAATAGATAGATTATTAGAGGAAGTCACAGACCCAGAAACAAATGAAGAACTAGGTTGTTTTGCAACAATAAATACAGACCAAAAACCACAAAATGGAGACGCTCCTAAAGTAGTATATGATTTAACAGCACAGGGTATAAATGGAGATATAATCAGGATATTTATGGATTATGTTGAAAGCCAAAGATTGAAATTACTAAAACCATATGATGAAATTAAAACATCTTTACCTAAAAGTATTGATAAAATTACAGTACAGCAAGCATGTTTGCATACTCAATATCTAATAGATGAAGTAGCCAATTTAAAACTTAAGAAAACCACAAATTCAATAACCGTTGAACAAGCTACGAAAAGAATAGATAAAGATAGATATTCAGCTTTAGCTTATGCATTATATTATATTAATCTATTCTTAGAAAAACAAGAAGAAGATAGTTATGAAGATGATGACCCATTAGTATATTATATTTAAGTAATAATAAAATTAGATTAAATCAAAAATGGAAACAGTTAAGATTAATAAGACAAGAGGAGGGTGACTATTAAGAATTGGCAAGAACAAAAGGAAGTCAAAATAAATCTACAACAATAGAAAAACAATCTTTGCAAATAGAACAATTGCAAGAACATATAAATGAATTAGAACGTCAATATAATACATATGATGATGTAGTTGATGCATTTATAGATGGTTTTGTAATGGACTTATGTAATAATGGTAAGATAAAAACTGTTAATTTAGATACTTTACAATTATGGTTTAACAATCCTGATAAATATATTAACAACATAGTTAATTTACTAACTTATTATTATATTATTGATGGAAATGTATTTCAATTATACGATTTAATATTTAGTTTGCCTCCATTGGATTATCAGATAAAAGTGTTAAAAAGAGATGAAGGATATAAAGATGATTTATCTACAATAAATCTTTATTTAGAAAAGAAAATACAACACAAACAATTAACTAGAGATTTGTTAGTTCAATTAGCTCATAGTGGTACTTTAGTTGGTACATGGTTAGGTTCTAAAAGAGAGCCTTATTTTAATGTATTCAATAATTTAAATTATATATTTCCATATGGACGAGCTAAAGGGAAAATGATAGCTGTGATTGATCTAAAATGGTTTGATGATATGTCTGAGTTAGAAAGAAAATTAATGTTTGAAAATTTATCTCCACTAATAACAGAAATTAAATATAAAAAATGGAAGGATTATAAAGGAAATAATGAAGATGAAGTAAGATACATAATGCTTCCTATTGACAAAACTTTAGTTGCAAGAATACACACTTTAAGTAGAAATCAAAGATTAGGTATACCATATGGTACTCAAACTTTATTTGATATTCAACACAAACAAAAACTTAGAGACTTAGAACAATCCATAGCAGATAAAATAATAAGGGCTATGGCAGTTTTAAAATTTAAAGGTAAGGATGATAATGATACCAAAGTTAAAGAAAGTGCTAAGAGAAAAGTATTATCAGGAGTTAAAAGAGCATTAGAAAAAGGTATTAAAGATAAAAATGGTATTGCTTGTATTGCTATGCCTGATTTTGCAACTTTTGAATTTCCTGAAATTAAAAACGGAGATAAAACATTAGATCCTAAAAAATATGAATCAATTGATGATGATATAACTAATGCTACAGGTTATTCTCGAGTTCTAACTAATGGTACGAAAGGTAACTATGCTTCAGCTAAGTTAAATCTAGATGTGTTTTATAAAAAGATAGGTGTAATGTTGGAAATTATAGAGGAAATATATAATCAACTTATAGATATTATATTAGGAAAAGAAAAAGGTTGTAACTATATATTTCAATATAATAAAGACACTCCTATCGAGAGAGAAAAGAAACTTGATACATTGATTAAATTAGAAGCACAAGGATATTCTGCAAAATATGTTTTAGATATGTTGGGTATAAGTTCCGAAGAATATTTTGAAGAATCTATTTATGAAATAGAGAAATTAAAATTAAGAGAAAAGATTATGCCACCACTGAATACTAATGTACTAAGTGGTAAAGATGGGAATGATATAGGCAATCCTAAATTAGATGATTCTGATTCTAGTGATGCAACTATAGAAAGTAAGGAACGAGGCATTTAAGTGAAATGTTTAGAAAGGAAGTTATAAATGAAAAATAACATTATAATAGTTAAAAATAATAATTCTATTTTAATATCTAATAATGGTAAAAAATTAGTTATAGAAGATGAATTGTTTAGTAAATTAAAAGACAAATCAAAAGATGAAATTAAAAAATGGTATTTAAAAAGATAACTAAATTAGTATCTTTGGAAGGAGGTGATAAGATAAATGGCAGAAAATCAAGAACAAAAGAAATCTATATTTAAAGCACAATTTAATAGTATAGAAATTAATCAAGAAGACCCTACTTTATTAAAAGGTACGGTTATTATACATGATTTTGGAAAATCTTGGAATAATCAAATTATTAGCGAAGAAGTTTGCGCTGAAAATATGAACACTTTAATAGGTAAAAGAATTGTATGTAAATATATTAGTAATGAAGAAAACAATGGCATTGATGCATTAGGAGAACATGAAGAAAAAGAAGGTAAAAATAGAAATGGTAAAGACGTTGTAATTACAGATACTATTGCAATAGGTTTTATTGAAAATGTTTATATTGATGATTTTACTGATGAAAATGGTAATATCAAAAGAGTGTTGTATGGTGACGTAGTCATTTGGAATGATGATAAATATCAAGATGTTACAGGATTACTTATGGAATGGCTTAACAATGGTGTCAAAATACATATGTCTGTTGAATTTTTATATTGTAATTACAATATGATAGACGGAATTGAACATATACAAAGTCCTATTTTATATACAGCTCATACACTTTTAAATTCAGAAGACAGGGGTGATTGTATAGAAATAGAACCTGCATATGATTCAGCACAATTATTAAGTTTAAATGAAAAAAAGACATGGAACAAAGCTATTAATCAAGTAATTAAAAAACAAAATAATTCTACAAACAAGGAGGATGAGATTGTGGAAAATGCTTTTATAAAATCTCTTAATTCAATATCTCTAGGAGATATAAGAAGTAAGATAATGGATGCTTTAAGTAAAGTAATGACAGCAGATGAATATTGGAATGTATGGGTAAGTAATTACGATATATACCCAACTGAAAATTACTTTGTATATGAAACATGTGAAAATGACGAATGGGTAAATTATAAAGTATCTTATACAATGGAAAACGAAAATATAACTATTTCATATGATGAAAAGGTACAAGTTAAACACTCAGATGATTGGGTAGCTATATCAGAAGTCCAAAAATCAACAAATGCTTTAAAGGAAAAAGAAACTGAATTAAAAACTGCTAATGATAAAATAGGAGAATTAGAAAAACAATTAAACTCAAAAGAAGATACTATTAAATCATTAAACTCTAAAGTCACATCTAAACAAGAGGAAGACCAATCTACAGTTAAAAAGTTTAATGAATTAACAAATACTTTAACTTCTTTAAATGCAAAGGTTAAAGAAATGCAACCAATAGTGGACAAGTATCATGAGGAACAATATCAAAAACAATTAAATAGCGCCACTACATATTATAAAGAGAAATTTGAAAGTGTAGATGCTTTAGAAGATTTTGAAAAAGAAGATGTCCAAAACTTAATTAAACAATCAATAAATTCTAAAGAAGATGAAGCTGAAAAAGCTAAATTCTCTTTAAATAATATGATTGTATCAAAAATTTTACCAATACAATCAGATGATAAAGTAACAGCAGAACCTAAGTTAAGCATAAACTCCATAAATGAGCCATGTACAAACAATGAAAATTTAAATAAAAGTGTAGATGAGTTTGAAGAATTTTATGGATTTAAAAAATAGTATAAATAAATTAAAATTAAATGGTAATTAAAAGGAGGCAATACTATGGCAACAAGATTATACAAAGCAATGTATTCAAGAGGAAATCACGAAGTGGGAAATTTAAATACTATATGGTCAAAACATGTAGTTAATGGTGCAAAATTAGTTTGTGGAGAAAAAGATGAAGTTGATAATTTTACATTGGTTGAATTAGGAGATTATGATGAGAATGGTAATTTAACTTGTAAACCACTATCAGATGTAAAGAATCAAGGGTTTCTATTAACAACAGTTGAGGAAGAACAACTTATGGAGGGAGAAACTTATGCAGATTTTTTCAATGAAAAAGATGAAATGGTAAGACTCACAAGACTTGAAACAGGAGTTAGATTTGAAACATCTGCAATAGAATTAAACGCAGGAACAAAGGAAGCCAAAGAAGGAATGGTGGCGCACTTTGATTCTACAAAGAAAAAATACATAATTTCAGATTCAAAATCTGCACACGCTGATTATGCTAATGCAGTTAATAAATTTGCAGTGGTAGGTGTAAATACTGATTTTGGATTTGCTTTTGATAAACAAACAGTAAGGTTAGAATGCAAATAATATGAAATTAAATCAAACAATTAATATAAACATGAATCTAAGGAGGATTTATACATATGGATTTTAATAAAATGAAGGAATTAGCAACAAGAGTTTATAACAATAAAATGATAGAAAAGAAGGATGAAACAGGTAAAACTATATTATCAGATGAAGAAGCTATAAAAGCTTTATGTAGTAAAGTATTTACTTCAAATGGTGAAGTAAGAAATATGGAAGAGTTAAGAAGTTTCAATGCTTTAATAGTAGAGGTCGCTGATAAACAAGCCGAAGCACAAATTAAACCTATATTAGATGCAGTATCTGATTATTCAAAAGTAGGTAGATATGATACAAAAAAATATGTATTAGAAAAACAAGCAAGAATTTCTATGGCTTTAAGTGCTACTGCTTCAGGAGTAGACTTTGTAAGAATTTCACCTTATATGCAAGAGATATCTGCGAGACCAGAAAACCATCAATTTGGTGTTTACTATAATATAGATAGAATGATTTCTGATCCTGTCAATGAATTTAGAAATGCGGTTAATTATGTTCAAGAATACAAAGTAAAATATTTATTCAAAAAGATAATGGAAGCTACTAGAAAAGCTGTCAAAGCTGTTAAAATTCCAGCGAAACAAGTTTGGGATGGATCAAATATCAAACTAACAGATTTTAGAACTATAGAAAATAATCTTTTAAGATATGGTAGAGTAACACCTGTTCTAATAGCTGATATTAATTTGATAGATGCTTTAGCTTTGGCACAAGGTTCTGCCGAAGTTGGTGGAATTAAAAATATATTTTTATCAGATGAATTAAAGAATTCATTATTAAGAGATATAAATATAGATAAAGTGTCAAGAACTACTTGTATACCTACAGATAATCCATTTATAGATGATAAAAATTCCAAAGTAGATTTACCTGTGAATGAAGGAGTGATGTTGGCAGGTGGTAAGAAATCACCATTTAAAATCACTGAATTTGGTGGATTAAGAACTGCACAAGATATGCCATCAATTGAAAATGAAACTGTATATATGAAAATTGACTACAGATTAGATGTAACTTTACTTACAGGACAAGCAATGGGATATATATGTGATAAAGCAATAAAACTATAATTCATTTAAAACAACTAAGAAGGGATTAATGTCCCTTCTTTAAAATTTAATTAAAATTATTTAAAAAGAAAGGAAGATATTAATGGAAGATAAAAAAGTTATATTAATAAGAAAACAAGGAACACCTTTTATAGTAAATTATCCACATGATGGAACTACTACTACATATACATGGCAAGGTACAAAAGGTACTGTATTAAATGAAAGACCTGTACCATTTGATGTGTTTGATTATTTACAAAATGAAACAGTAGTATTTCAAACAGGAGCTTTAATAATAAAGGAAACACAAGATGAAGATATTAAATTAGTTAAGGAAAACATTCCTGAGATCGAACAAGCAGAAAATTCGATTATGACTAGAAAAGAAGTTATTGATTTATTTACTACTGGTAATCATTTAGTTTTGAAAAAAGCATTAAATGAATTAACAGAAGGTAAATCAGAAATAATTGCAGAAGATGTTAAAAAATATATTGTTTCTGTTGCAGTTGATGAAGGAATAGATTCTAGTGCTAAAAGAAAAGTAATTTGTGAATGGGCAGGATTAGAATATGAAAATTCTGATTTATTCTTTGACAACAATTTAAAAGAAATGTATGAAAAATAATAAAGTGAGGTGATTTAAGTGACCTCATATACTTCTTATGATGAAATATTCACTTGTTTTCTTGACAATTGTGGTATAGATACGGATAATTTACCAAAGTCAAATGAAGGTAAGTATCAACTGATACATAATGCAATTATACATTACAACACTTCAATTGATGAATCTGATACTACTTTAAAATATGATGATGAAAAAGAACAAGTGAATATTTCTTTAGATAATACACAATTATTATTATTAGCTTATTGTTTAAGATATTCATATTTAGAAAATGAACTAATTGAATTTGAAGAACTATGGCAACCATTTCAAAAAGAAGTTGGTCAGAAATTCTACAGAGAACAATTACAAGGAAGAGAATCAACTTTGGCAAGGACTAGAAATAAAATAAATGAATTGCTAAACAATATGGAAAATTTTGATTATAACTAGGGAGTATGATATATATGAAAGATTATAGTAATTATCGTTCTTCCACGGTTGATAAAGTAAAATGGAGCGCGTACAAATTATTTAAACAACAATTAAAGTCCGAAGGCACAAATGTATTAATTGAAGGAAATAAACAAAATGTTATAGTAAGAAACCATAGTAATCCTACTAGTGAATTTAAGGAAGAAAGATATGTAATTTCATCTAAGGATATTGAAATTAGTAGAGGACATATGATTAATTATATGAATGAAGATTATATTGTTATTTCCGATATAGATAAAGATAATCCATTTTACAATACTTCTAAAATGAGAAAATTTAATCACTTATTAAAATGGATATCTAAAGATGGTCAAATTCAAACACATGTAGCATTGATAAACAATGAACAGTTGTATACTACAGGTGTTACAGAGGATAAATATAAACAATGGGGTAATTCTAAAGAAAGTATTATATTGCCTCTTAATGAAGTGACTCAAACTATATATGAAGATATGAGATTAATAATTAATAGACATTGTTGGAAAGTTACTTTTATTAATGAAGATGATAAAGGGTTGTTAAAAATAATGTGTGAACAAGATGAGTTTAATAATAATACTGATAATCTTGAATTAGGTATAGCAGATTATTATAAATATCAAAACCATTATGATTTTAAAATACTAAATAAAACCCCACTTTTATCAACTTTGGGGACAACTGCAACTCTTGATATTCAATGCTTCAAAAATGATAAAAAAGTTGATGATCCTACATTAAAATACACTATTTCAAATGAAGAAATAGCTAAAATTGAAGATGATAAAATAGTAGGGCTAAAATATGGAACTTGTCAGCTTACAATTGAATATAAAGGAATTCAAAAGACGGTAGATGTTCATATATTAGAGAATCAAACTAATAATTTTACAACTCAAATCCAAGGTAAATCAATATTAGCATGGGGTAGAAAAGCTACATATAAAGTTACATTTGTAGATAATGGAGAACCATATAATGATGTATGTGAATTCACTTTAACTGATGAGAATGGTAAAAAAACTAAATTAGCTAAGATTATAAAAGTTGATAAAGAAAACTGTACTTGTACTATAGAAGCAAACCGTAATCAAGATGAAGGAATAGTATTGTTACATTGTAAAAATAGAATAGACAATGAAGAAATTAAAAAGATTGAGATTATGTCTGCTTGGATATCAGATTATAATTAAAATAAATATAGAACAAATTAAAAAAATAAAACAAATGGAAGGTGTTGTACATGATAGACGGAAAAAAGAAAAGATGGCATATTACTAAGGATGATATTCTAAGTTTAGATACTGTAACTTATACAAATGTAGCAGTAGCAAAATTAAAACCATTACCATCAATTTGTGAGCCTAATTCAAGTATTGTTAATCATTTTGTAGAAATATTTGATAACGACGGTAAACAACTTGAAGAAATACCTATGGCTGAAATAGATAGTGAGGCCAGCATAGGTAAATTTGCCGTTGATGCTAGTAATACTATTTATTTAGTAATTGCTAAAACTGAGAAAGTTGAAGTTGAGGAACAAGTGAAAGAAGAAGTTCCTGATAATAGTATTCCAATGACTGAATTGCAACCTGCTGTTAAAAATGACAGTAAGGTAGAGAGCAAAGAGGCAGGCACTCAGACTGAAGATGAAAAAAATAAGGCAAAAGAAGACTCAGGTAAAGGAGTAACTGCTGAACATGATACTTCAAAAGATAATGAGCATACTGAAATAGTAGCAAAATCAAGAAGTGTTGAAGCACCTACTGTAAGTCAATTATCTGCAACTGTTATTAGTCCAGAAGGGGAGGTGAAAACTAAAACCATAATTAAAACTGTTAAAAAGATAGTTACAAAACCTTTAAGTCTTACATTAGAAGAGATTAAGAAAAGATTTCAATACTTTGATGTAATCTATAGATTAAAAGATTCTGTAAAAGTAGTTGAAGGTGAATTTTTACTAACTGTATATGATAATTTAAAAGATTTTTATATATATAAAAGTTTGCCTGTAGATGAAGCTAAAATGATGACATTAATGAAGACTTTAATATCTAGCTCAGATACAAGTTCAATGGGACTATTAGAATTCTATACCGAACCTTTATTAGCTGAATAGAATGGAGTTGATTAAATGCCAATTACAACTTATAAAGATAGTGAATTTAAACATGGATTAGAGTTAAAAGATAGTTGTACTTTAAACAAATATCTTTTTGATGTAGTTTATACATTAATGGATAATCAAAATTTATTAAAATTGTTAACTATCCCTAATAATCAACCGTTTAAGGCTGAAGGTATTGAAATAAGTAAGAAAAATCCTATTATTAATGAATATATATTTCCTTATCCAAAAGATATAAATACAACTACGGTTAAAGGAAGCCGTATTTATGTAAATTGGATTGATGGTAGAGAACAAGGAGGGGTATTCCAAGACTCTACCTTACAAATAGATATATTAGTTAGTAACGACAAGGATATTCTTCTTATTAATAAAGGCAGAAGGGATTTAGAAATTAAGTATGAGATACAAAAGACTTTGACAGGAGCGCATGGTTTAGGAGTAGGAGATCTAAATAAGCTAAGTTGGAATATAATTATGACTAATGATATGGTTGGATATAGTTTAAGATATTTCATAAAGGATTTCAGATAGCTATGAATAAAAATGCTAATTTAGTTGAAGTAGACGTTGATGACATCAAGCTAAAAACACTGGCTAATATACCTATAAGTATAACTAAATCAATAACTATATACCCTCTAACGCTTAAAGAAATTACTACATTAGGATATGATATTTATAATAAATCTTTGAACTACATATGCATAGATTTAAAGGATATTGAATATAACTATCAATCTTTAGCTAATATTACTACATTAGATTTTATAATTAATAGTTGTATCCAAGATGCAAATTTTAAAATTATGTTTTTAAATGCCTTATCATTATTTTTAAGAAGTAAAATGCACTTTTTTGATAATAAAATATATGTTAATAAAATTCTGAAAGAAAATATCATTACAAATGACATATTTAAAAGTATACAAACAATAATTAAAGTGCAAAATTCTATAGAACAAAAAAAAGAAGATGGCTACAATGTTAAAAGTAAAAAAGGCAGAGAAATTTTAGAAAAGCTGAAGAAGGGTAAGGAAAAGTTAAATAAAGCAAAAGAGAACTTAAATTTAACATTATTTGATTTGGTTTCAATTTATTGTTCTTACAATAATAATACTAACCTATTAGATGTATGGGATTATAACATGTTTCAATTTAACGATCAATTTCAAAGAATTCAAATATTAGAGCAATACGATGTAAATATACAAGCATTATTACATGGTGCAAAAATGGAAGGAGAAAATCCTACATTTATAAAAAAAATAAATTAAACAGGAGGAAATTTTATGAGATTTGGTTCAAGAGAAGTATGCAATGTTGTTATAAAAGATATTGCAAATAAAAAACCTAAAATATATTTAGAAACATTAAAAATGAATAATATAGAAGTAGGGTCTAATACGGTGTATGCGGTCGGTGGACAGGGTATGCCTAAGCTCATAGGATGGAGCGGAAAGAAGGACGTAAAATTCAAGAATGAAGATGCTTTATTATCTCCAGAATCTTTTGCTGTTCTTTCAGGAAGTAAGATAAGCAGAGAAAAGAAAGTTATACATAAAAAAGAGAAATTTGAGGTGGATGAGAATAAAAAAGTAATATTATCTCATGAACCTAGTGTAGATAAGAAACATATATTTTATGTTGCACTATCTGATATTAGCGGTACTATTCCATCAAAAGAACTAACAAAGGCAAAATCAAGTGGAAGTCCCACATCTGAAGAATATGATATAGATAAGAGTGATAATAAAACAGTTATTGTTCATGAAGATTTAGTAGGGAAAACTATACTTATAGATTATTATTACATGTCAGAAGCAAATGTCACTACTTTGACTATTACAAGTGATGATTTTCCTAAAACATTTGCATTGGAAGCAGATACGTTGTTCAGAACAGAGGACGGAATTGATAGACCTTGTCACATCACAATACCAAAGGCTAAATTAGAAGGAAAATTTAGTGTAAATATGAAAGGTGATGGAGATCCTTCAACATTTAAATTTGATTTTGAGTGTTTAAAACCTTCAAATGGTAAAGACATGGTTGTGTTTGACATAGAAATGGACGAAGAATAAAAGGTGTTGATAAGATTATGGATACTGTAGTAGAAAACAAGGATAACACAATAGAAAAAAGTATAGACGGTAAGAAAATAAATAGTAAAAAAAAGAAAAATATAAATACAATTATCTTTAATAGTAAGAATATCAAAGGTAATTGTATACAAATAGAAGGTTTTTCTTTTAAGCTGTTAGACAAGGAATTAAAAGATAATGTTACTATAAAATACATCAAAAATAATGGAAATATAGAAATAGTTGAAATTAACTAGGAGAGCTAAAAGGTTCTCCCTTATTTTTTAATTTTAGAGTTTGAAGAAAGGAGATGCGCTGTCATGGATGTTAATATTATTAGAAAAATAACTAGTAATGGTGCTCAAGGTGGTGTTAATTATCCAACATGGATAGTTATACACGAAACCGACAATGAAGATAAAGGGGCTAACGCTTTATGCCATGCGAGAGCATTAGCAAATGGAAATTTATCTTGTTCAGCACATTATTATGTAGATGAAAGTAATATAGTACAAGTACACGAACATTGGACTGTAGCTAGTCACGTAGGTGTTAAATATGGAACTCCTCCAATTGGTGGAATAGGGAATAAAAATTCTATTGGCATTGAAATATGTGTCAATGAAGACAGTAATTACTCTAAAGCAAGACAAAATGCAATTGAGTTAACTAAATATTTAATATCTACTACTAAAATACCTGCTAGTAGAGTAGTTAAACACTACGATGCTTGTAAAAAGTATTGCCCTAGAAAAATGTTGGATTCGCCTAGTTTATGGAATGATTTCAAAAGTCAAATATCTAATGCATCGGTTAATAGTTCTTCTGGTTTGCTAAAGATAGGAAGTAAAGAAGATAAAGTAAAACAATTACAAGCTAATTTAAATAAATTAGGATATACTTGTGGAAATGCAGATGGTATATTTGGTCAAGAGACTAAAAATGCAGTTATTTCATTTCAAAGAAATAACGAATTAAGTGCGGATGGAATAGTTGGCCAGAGTACTTGGAATAAAATCCTTAGTAATTTAGAGGATAGAAGATTTAAGCCACTACCTTTAAAAATGATTTATGATTCTCCCGCAATACAAATTAGAGATGGGTTTGTGAATATATCCAAGTATTTTTATAAAGATCAATTTATTACTGCAATAGATGAAAAGTTAGAATTTTATCTATTAGATATTAATGGTGTAAAAGCATGGATACCTAAAAAAGCTACATCTCCAAGATAATAGGTAAATCAATTAAAATCCATACATATAAAAGGAGGAAGTTTATATGAAAGAACAATTATTAAATGAGATTATAAAATGTATATTTGCTATAGTAATAATGTTAGTAGGTCAATTAACATTACAAATACAATCATTTATAAAGAAAAAGAAGGCTTTAGCAATTCAACAAGGAAAAGCTGAAGTGTATAATAATGCAATGTATATGGCTGAAGGAGTATACACTTTATTAGAGCATAATTTCAAGGATCTAATAAAGTCTGGTGAAGCTAAAAAGAATGAAATGGATAGAATATTAAAATCACATTTTCCAAGTTTAACAGATGAAGAACTTGATGTTATTAACAAACAAGTATGGAGTAAGGTTAATGACAACGTAATTAAAGAATTTAAAACCCCAATAGTTATAGCTAAAGAAGAAGCAACAGAATAATTTATTTTAGGACAAGCTAATTAGTTTGTCCTATCTTTATATTAAATATTGTAATGTGTTTTTATTAAAAATATTTGGATAAAGATAATTTAGAATATTTAATAAATGACAATTAAAGATATAGAAATATACAAAATTAAAAGAACATTGATAACCAGAGTCGTAGTCTATCAATGTTCTTTTAAAACATACAGTACTAATGTATGATACGATTAATTATATTATACCATTTTAGATAATTATTGCAACAAAAATAACATTAATTTTAAATAAAATTTAAAATGTTTATGATAATAAAATAATATGTTATATGAAATTAATTATATTGCAATTATATTTATATATATGAATAATAAATTCAATATACGAAATGTATTACATATTTACAAATAGTTAGAAAATAAATTGACATATTTAACTACCGATGGTAAAGTGTTTACCATAAAACAGTGTACAAGAAGGGGAATAATCATATGGACAGGGGTAGAATAAATGGATATATAAATGCTAATAGAAATGGAGAAAACAAGGGGATTGGTGGGCTTATAAAATATCAAATTGAAAGAAAACTTACAGAAAAGAAAAAATATAAAATAAGATTTATATATATCTTAAAAATAATAGACTTTTGGCGTAGAGAAGTTAAAGGAAGATATGAAATTCAATTTGCAAAATATATATTATATTTAGATGAAACTAATAGTTCACAATCAATGAAAAATATAGATGAGTTCGAAAAATTTTTAAAAGAATATATATATGATTATTTTATAGAATGTAAAGAAGATCATCAAAATAAAAATATCCATAAACATTTAAAAGTTGGAATAACATCTACATTGGTAGATTCAATTGAAGATATTATAAATTATAAATGGGTAAATGAAATATTAAAGAATGAAGGTTCATGTAATGATGAACAGGGTAATTTTAATAAACAAAATGCTAAGAATATGATAAAAAAATGTATTGAAAAAGCATATTAAATAATAATGTGAGGATATATGAATGACAGCAAATGATAAGATGATAGTATCTAAAGATGTTAAACAACTAGCAATAAATATATTATTAGAGTATTTTGAAGATGACGTTGTACAAAAGATCATTAACAAACTTGGAAGTGAAAAATTTTTTAAAGAGATAAAAAAGAACATAGAACATAATAGTAATATAGAAAAAGATTTAAGTGATAGATTCATAAAAATATGTAATGATTTGAATGACATACTACATACATTAGAGGAAATAGATGACAAAAGTCATATAGTAAGAGAAGTGTATAATAGTAGATATGATGTGGAGTGTAGCAATGAATATGATTTTATTTATAGGAATTATACATTAGAATCTAATGTGAAATATGCGTTGAAAAGAAAGGATATGACACAAGTTGAATTATGTAAAAAAACAGGGATACCTAGAACTACATTTAACAATATTATAAGAAATCCTTCAAAAGCTACTTTTATGAATATAGTTAAGATAGCATATGTATTAAATATGAGCATCCATGACTTATTTTACATTCAAAAAATTGACAAAAACAAGTGTAAAAATATGGAATAAAAATGTACGATATATGGAACATTAAGAATTTATACCCAGCTATGGACTTGAATATTGTATTTACGCATATTATAATAGTTGGTGTAGTAGATAATATATTATTATAAATATATGAAAAAAGGGGGATTAATGGTTAACTATTTTATTAAAAAGCTAAAGAGGGGAAGGAATATGTAATGGAATATAAAAAAAATAATACTCCAGAAATTAAAAGCAAACAAAAAACTAATAATACAATAGTAGATAAATACTTAAATAAAAGAACACTTGCAATGAAAACATTTTTAGTAATAGATGAATTATCTAATTGTTTATTCGAGGAATATTTACTAGACGATAGCTCACTAGGAGAATCAATTATAGCATTATATAAATTAAGAAATTATTTATTAGAAAATAACTTAAGAGGAGATGTAAACGTAAAAGCTATAGAACAAGCGTACAAGTCTAAACAGTATACAAAATTAAAAATGTTAATGGAAGAAAAATTTTTACAGTTGTTTACACCTGAAGAGTTTAATTTATTTATTGAAATTTTCAAGTATAATAAATGGAGCTGGTTTGAACTATTAAATAAATTTAATAGACGTAAATGTAACGTATTTACAATAATCCAATGCTCACCAATGTAACAACATATTCAACAACAAAAATATTAGAAGATTGTCAGTCTCGCACACTGATGATCTTCTTTTTTATTATGGAATTTTATAAAAATTTTATTATAAAATTTATTGTAAATATAATAAGATAATTTATTTCCTATCTGTAGCTTGTTCGATTTTAAGATAAAAGTTGTTGTTTATAGTCAACAGTAAATGTCGTAATTGATACGATATTTGACATAACTTTTACAATGAAAATTATATAATAAATATAGGAACATGTCAATACTAAACGTTTGTTCGTTCTATATATATCAAGGGTTTCAAGAAAATCAATTATTAAAATTTATTAAGATATAATCTAAAATATAGTGAAAAATAAAATTTATAAAAAGAAAAATATAGTATTATTCTGTAAAAAAATATAATTGTACTATCATTAATATTTAATATTAACAAATATATAAGATTAATAAATATATATTACTAAAAGTATTTTAAAATAGATTATGTACTCATAATAAATTATTAAAATAATTTTTATTAGAAATAAATATATTTAAAAAGTTGCAATAAGCTATTTACAAAATGTTAATATATGGTAAAATGTATATATAAATTTAGTTTAGGAGGGGTTTTATGAAAGGGATAAGAAAGTCAATTTTATGTTTAGTTTTATCAGCAGGGGTAATAGCTCCGGTAACAACGAGTATAGTTCAAAGTCCTCAAAAATGTTATGCTTGTACTGTTGATAAAGGTTCATATGCAGATACTTTCACAGAATTTACCAATGTTGAGGAAGCCAAAAAATGGGGAAATGCTCAATATAAAAAATATGGCCTAAGCAAACCTGAACAAGAAGCTATAAAATTTTATACAAGAGATGCAAGTAAGATCAATGGACCATTAAGAGCAAATCAAGGGAATGAAAATGGATTACCTGCTGATATATTACAAAAAGTTAAATTAATTGATCAATCTTTTAGTAAGATGAAGATGCCTCAAAATATTATTCTTTTTAGAGGTGATGACCCTGCTTATTTAGGTCCAGAATTTCAAGATAAAATTCTTAATAAAGATGGAACAATTAATAAAACTGTTTTTGAACAAGTTAAAGCGAAATTTTTAAAAAAGGATAGAACAGAATATGGATATATTAGTACTTCATTAATGAGTGCGCAATTTGGAGGAAGACCAATTGTTACTAAATTTAAAGTAACTAATGGATCAAAAGGAGGGTATATAGACCCTATTAGCTATTTCCCAGGACAACTTGAAGTGTTGCTTCCTAGAAATAATAGTTATTATATAAGTGATATGCAAATATCTCCTAATAATAGACAAATTATGATTACAGCAATGATATTTAAATAGTTTATAAAAATAAATAAAATATAGTTATGCTAAATAAAAGATTTAGCATCTTGAAGTAAGAAAAATTATAGGAACACATAACAACAAAAATACTACTTTTAATTAAGTAGTTATTTTTGTTATACGTAAAAATAGATTGATTATTAAATAAATAATAGGTTATTTAATTTGCAATATTCAGATGACTTTTGATAAATATGAAATTAAAGCAAAAGATTATTGACATTTTGTATTTTTATATGTAATATTATACATAAGGTACGTGAGATGATATGTATCTTATGTGTATTCAACTATAAGATATAAGAGTTTAAAAAGTCAGTGAACCTCCACTGTATAAGCGAGGAGCTAAAAAAGTCGGAGATCCTCTTCCGTATAAATGGGGTTTTAAAAAGTCAGTGAACCTCCACTGTATAAGCGAGGAGCTAAAAAAGTCGTATGTGGGTAACATTTAGTTACCCATTTTTATTATTTGGTGAGGGTAAAATATGGGGATTAAAATTTATATGATAGATAGTAATTATATTACTTATTTAAGAAGCTTTGATACTAATGTAGCTTTAAATAAAAAGATTCATGAAGGTATTAGAAAATATACTGGCATAGTATTTCACGTTAATGACTTTAAATATTTTGCTCCTATGTCTTCACCTAAACAAAAACACAAAAATATTAGTGATGAACAAATTGATTGTGTAAAAATAAAAAAAGGACAACTAGGCGTAGTTAATCTTAATAATATGATTCCAGTTTGTGATGAGAATTTATTGCCATTCCATATAAATGAACAAGAGGAAAGTTATAAAAATTTATTATTTAATCAATTTAAATATCTAAATAAAAGTAAACAAGAAGTTAAAGACAAAGCAAGGAAGTTATATAGTATAGTTAATTCAGGAAAACATAAAAAGATATCTAATAGATGTTGCAATTTTAAATTATTGGAACAAAAGTGTATGGAATATCAATACGTCAAAGAATCATTTGATGAAGCTGCGGTAAATATAACGACATACAAAGAATAAATAATTATAGATAATTAAATATGAATATATGTAAAGAACTACTTTGTAATGAGGTAGTTCTTTTTGTTATGGTAAGAAATAGATTGATTGTTAAATATTCACTAATTAATATTATAAATTAATGTTAGTCTATTTGGAGTATGTCATTTGGTGTGTAGTTTAAGAATAATTTGACAATCAAGTTATTAATAGGTATTATTATTATAACTTAAAATAATTATTATTTTGATTATAGATGTACCGTATTCTATATATAAAACTAGATATTTATTTCTGGTTTTAAAAAATTAACAACATTTAATAACATTAAGGGGGTATTAAACTATGTGTCAAGCTATTGACGTTGCAAAATGGTTTATTAAAAATGGCTATAAACCCTGCGATACAAGAAATGGTAATATGAAGTTGAATAAGCTTTTATATTTTGCACAATTAATCAGTTTAGTGAAAAGAGATAAAGTTTTATTTAATGATAATTTATCTGCATTTAAACACGGTGTAGTAGTTGAAAATGTACGACAAGAATATCATAACAATTATAATAATTTTATACAAACAGCACGAAAGTCCTCAATTACTCTAGCAGATGAAGAAGAGGAAGTTTTAAATATTACAAGCAATATTTTTGGACAAGTTGACGCTAGGGAATTATCACAATTAACACATGAACATTCCTGTTGGAAAGATCATTACGAGAAATCAAAAAGAGGTAATGGTAACTATGACAAACAAGATGGTATTATACCGATTGATGAAATAGTTAATAATTATCAATGTGATTTAAATTTAATAAGAGAAATATTATCAGCTTATGAAGATTGCAATGTAAGTGATGAAGAATGTATAGAGATAAATGGCGTTAAATTTTATTATGATCCCAATGAAGTTAATATTACTGATAGTAATATCCGTCAAACATTAGAAAGATTCCCTGCTGATGATATAGCTTACACAGTGTGTATGGATTCTACACAAGGATTGATTATTTATTAATGAAGACTGGGCAAGGATTATGGTTAGAATTAAATTATGCAGATGGCGGAATGCATAATTATCCTAGAACTTTTTTAATTATGAGCGTAAATGATGAATACATACAAATGTTAAATGTATCCAGTTTAAATGGAAAACAATATAAGGTAGGGTTTAAATCTAATAAGAATATTGAATATTATAAGCCACCGTTTTGGAAACAAAGTTTTGTAAAATTAGATGGATTATATATTTTAGAAAATGATAAGAGACTAGAAGATTTTTTAGTACAAGATCATAGAAGGATTAAGCCGTCTCAACTTTTAGACATACAGAGTGCATATACAGAATATGAAAAAAATGGTGGAAAAATAGATATAATTAAATTTTCCATAGATGAAATACTAGAATTGAATCAGCCTAGTGCTAGAAATGAAAGTGCATATACTAAAGCTACCGAAGACCAAAATTAAATATAAATATATGTAAAGAACTACTTTATAGTAAGGTAGTTCTTTTTGTTATGCGAAGAAATAACATTATGACCTTTAACCAATTTGTGGTAAAATATGAATATGGAAATAATATACAAATATAATCTAGAATCTTAGTAAATTGTATTTAAATAGAAAAATATAACATAATATCATATAATTTACCAAAATTTTATTGAAAAACGGGACAAGGAGTGGTAACATGAAGATACAGCGTTGGACAAGTTCCAATAAGAAAGTGTATAAGTTAAAAAAGATTAGATATAAAGAAAATAGAGAGAAAGAGGGATTAGGTATGGAAGTAGTTGAAAGATACTGTACTGTTGCTGAGTCTCTTAGGACAAGCTTGCAACAAATGCAAGAAATACGAAAGGGTAATTCATCTAAAAAAAGTTGGAGAGAGGTACGGGAGGAGCTAAAAAAAGAAAAACAAGGTTGATAGGGGTTAGGATATGTGTTATGAAGTTATTCCTACAGACAAATTTATAAGTGATTTAAAATTTTACATTAATAAACGTAAGTACAAACATATTGATGATGATGTCGATATTGTAGTAGAACAACTAGAAAAAGGGGTATTAGTGGGAGATACTATAAATGATATTAAATTACCAAATGGTGAAGATGCATTTAAAGCAAGAGCTAAAAATACAGATACTCGTGTTGGGCAATCAAATGGATATAGAATCATCTATTATGTAATACAAAATGAAAAAACAATATTTTTATTAACTGTTTATTATAAAAAGGACGACAATCGTATACCATCTAAAAATGAAATTATTGAAATAATCAACGAATTTTATTCATAAAATTAGATGCATATTATTTAAATTGTTTGATGAGATACAATACATATTAATATTAAACACCAATATGTGTAAAGAACTACTTCATAGTAAGGTAGTTCTTTTTGTTATGCGGAGAAATAGATTGATTATATAATGGTGAGTTATTAGTTTTAGTCAATTTGGAGTATATCGTTTGGTGTGCAATTTAGAGCTATGCAGATTTTTTGAAGGTTGTCAAAAGTTATAGATGTAGATTTATTATTTGCTATTCTCATTATACTAGGATATGTAATACCTGTTTGCTGAGCTAACCAATAACGAGTTTTTGATTGTTCTTCTAATACAGTATCTATTGTAATTTTCATAATACCCTCCTATATAACTATTTCTTATTATATAGTATACCAACTCTATATAATATATTCAATATATATAACAAACAATATATAAAATATATAATATATATATTTGACAATATATATAATGGGTGATATAGTATATTCATAAGGTAAATGAAACCAACAAATCCAAAAAATAAATAGGAGGTTTTAATTATGGAAGTAAAAACAATTTATCTAATAATTGAGGGGAGATACAAAGATAAGAAGGGTAAATTACACAACGTAGTTACATATACAGATAGTTTAGAAATAATAGAAAAATATAAGGATGAGATTTTGGGATATGAAATAGCAAGCGTCTATGATATTAATAGTGGTGAAATATTTGATGATACTTTTAATACAGGTACATTAAGAGTTAAAGAAGGAATAGTTACATATAAGAAGTATTTAGTTTGGTATGAGGGTTGGGATATTGAAGATTATTTAGAAATTGGTCAATGGGAATTAGTTTAAAAGATTGAAATATTAAGAATGTGCTTGATTAGGGGGATTAAGATATGATAAATAAAACAACAATACAATATCAAGGAGGATTTTTAAAACGATGAATAGATTGAACAAAGAAGATTTTATGGGTAAAAGAAAGTTAAAAGTAAAAGTAAAGGTGTTAAAACAAGTAGGTAATGTAGAGATATATGAATTAAATGAATACAATATGTTAAGCTTTTGTAATTTTATAACTAGATTTTTAGAAAACAATAAAGAAACTTTAGAAAAAGGGCAAGTATCTTATACTTTAGATGATAGGGTAGAAATACTAAATATGTTTACTAATATTAATTTAGAGAATTTTAAAAAGACTGAGATTGTAGAGATACTAATGAGTCCTAGCGAAGATGTAATAAATGTAGAGGAAGAATTATTAAATATAATTATACCTGAGCTAATAGAAAAGACATCTAAAGAAGGACTAGATAATTTAGTTAATATGGATATAGAAGAACAAAGAGAAGTAATAGAACAAGTAAAAAAAGAAAACAACGAAGATGTAGACACTGAACGAGTATTAGAAGAATTAAAAAAGGAAAAAGAAAGACAGTTGAAATTAAAAAAGAAAGAGGAGCTAGAAAAACAAATAAGAGAATTAGAATTAGGTGATGAGTAATGCCTTATTTTGCTGATATATCTCAATTAGAAAAAGAGATTAAAAAACAATCTATAAAGGCGTTAAAAGATGACGTTAGTAGAATTATTAAGGATGAATTAAAAAAACAAGTATTAGATAAAGTATATTCACATCCATCTAGCGATAGTTATCAAAGAACCTATGAGTTATTGAAGTCCATTGAAATAGGCGATGTAAAAGAAGAAAATGGAATGTACATAGCACAAGTTTATTTTAACCCTGAGCTTACTCATGAATCATGGTGGGGTAGCAGTAAATTAGGAATTCAAAAAGGTGAACAAGTAGGAATGAATTATATTGCACAATGGTTAAATGAAGACAAGAACATATTTGCACCTTATACAAAAGACTTCATTGAAAATACCGAAATAGAATTAAGAAATACTAAAAGTGCAATAAACGCCTTTATAGGATATATGCAAAGTAGAGGGATAAAAATTATATAATACGTGCCAAAGGACTCAATGTACATTGGGTTCTTTTATTTTGCACAAAAAGGAGTTGATTAGACAGTATGGCTGAAACATATGGTATTCAATTAGGCGTAGAGTTTAATTTTGAAGAAGCAAAACAAAATTTGAACAAAATAATTAATGACTTACAAAAAGATTGTAAATTAAACATTAAATTAGAAAATGTTAATTTTGATAAGATTATAAATGATTATAAAAATTTACAAAGACAATTACAATCTAACGGAATTAAGTTAAATACAAATGGCCTTGAAGAAATAGATAAAGTATCTAATAGAATTGCACAGGCTAATGATTCATCTAGAAAAATAATTTATAATCAAGAACGAGAAAGATTAAGAACCATAACTGATACGCAAAAGAAAATAGAACAAATAATAACTGGTAGTAACGAAACTATAGCTCAGCAACAAGGTAGAATGAATAGATTAAATGGCCAACAGTATGAACAAATTTGGCTTAGAGCATTAAAAGAGAAGGAACAAAAGGCTATACAATCTGAAGAAAGAATAGCACAAGCTGAACAGAAGAGAATACAAAAACTAGGACAAGAAAGAGGATTTGCTTCTAGTGGAATGTTTAGTGATGATACTTATATAAAAGCACAAATTCAATCTATATATGGAGCAGATGCTTCAATTAAAAATTATAAGCGTTCTTTAGATAGTGCGGGAAATTCACAGATAAAAATGACTGTAGCAACTCAAAGTACTAATAATCAGATAAAAGAATATGGAGTAACCATAGACAGAAATACTCAAAAGATATACCAAAATAGTGAAGCCATAAAAGTAAATAACAAGCATATAGCTAGTGCATTTGAAAGAATGGGTAATAGCATTAAACAAGCAGTTTCTATGGCTGTAACCATGGGGTCAATGTATAAAGGAGTTCAAAAGTGTTATGAGGCTGTACAAGTGTTAATATCGTTAGATCAACAAATGGTTCAAGTACGAGAAATAACTGGAATGACACAACAGCAAACAGATAAATTAATGCAGTCATACTCTAAAATGAGTGTAAATTTAGCTACTACATTAACAGATATGTCTAAATTAACAGTTGAACTAACAAGGCAAGGGTTAGCTATAGATGAAACAAACAAAAGAATGCAGATTTTCAGTAAGTTTAATAAAGTTATTAATGGAGACATAAACCAATCAACTGAATTAATGACGGCAGGTATTAACTCATTACAAGTGGATGCACAAGAACTTTCGGATGTATTGGTAAAAGTAGGAGCCGTGTCTGGTACAAGTGCCCAAGAAGTAGGAGCTATAATTCAGAAATCTGGTGCAATGGCTAAAGAAGGAAAAATTTCACTTCAAGAATTGGCAACAATGGGTGCGATAGTTTCAGAGAAAACAAGAGAAAGTGGTAAAGTTTTGCCGTCTTAGGAGGAAACTCCTAATGATTATAAGAGTGGGATTAAGCAGGGAGTCCTAAAGGGATAATCTGAACCGAAGGCGTACTTAGGTACTAAATCATAGTAATATGATTGATGATAGAAATATCAGTCAGGGGCAACGCATAGATGATGAGGGTTAATAGACAATGTCCAACCGTATAATTCATCCACGAGACCACTCCACAAATAGATATAGTCTATTTTGTTTAGTGTAATAGCTAAATACCTAACGTTAAACGAGGGTGAAAAGGTATGCTGATCTAAGAATGAATTGACATTCTGAAATCTATTAATGAAAGTTAATAGGGGCGAGGAAACTCCTAGATGTAGAGGATAAAAAGCCTTTGCGATAACATTATGTGGAAACAATCGGAACATCGTTAAAAACAATTTTTGCCAAATTTCAACAAGTAAAAAAAGATACAGGTGAAGTTAATAAAGATTTTAGTGCTACAATCAACACTCTTGAGAAATTCGGAGTTAAAACAGGTGCAATGGCGGGACAATTAAAGCCCGTTGGTGAAATACTTCAAGAATTAGCAAGTAAATGGAATGACATGAATGATAAAGAAAGAGCCATGGTATCAAGTTCTTTAGGAGTTTATCAAATATCTCGTTTTAGTGCTTTAATGCAAGGACTTGCTAAAGATGTAAATGGAGTTTCAAGATCGCAACAAATTTATAGTGAGGTAATGAATGCCAGTGGTGAAACAAATAAACAATACGAAACTTATTTAAATTCTCTGTCTGGTGCTATAGATAAATTTAAAGCAAAATGGGAAGTTGTATTTAATAACTCAATGAATAGCGGTGCTTTAAAATCAATAGTCAATATGGGTACAGGAATACTTAATTTAGTTGACAAATTTGGAGGATTAAATGTAGCATTAGTAAGTTTAGGAACCGTTCTATTATCCTCAAGCAATAAATTCAAGACATTTAAAAATAGTTTATTTTCTATTAAAGCTATAGAAGGTGGGTTGTCTCATTCTATTTTAATAAATGGAAAATCACTACAAGAATTAAAATTGGCTTTTACTAGTGCAAGTGCAAGTGGAGGAGTGTTCAAAGGAACGCTAAATAAGCTAAAAGCGGGGTTAGCAGGATTAAAATTAAAAGCTATAGGGGCTAAAATAGCTGTTGAAGGCTTAAAAATGGCTTTGACGTTGGGATTATCTGTAGCAATAACCTTGGCACTAGAAGGTATAATGAAATTAATCACAGGAATTAAGGAATCTAAAAAAGCTAATGAAGAGTTACAAAAATCAGTACAACAAAATATAAAATCCAATAATGATATGATAACCTATCTTCGTACAGAGGGTAAGGAGTATGATAATTTATCTAAGAAGACTAAATTAACTACTGAAGAACAAGAAAAATTAAAAAGTATTAAACAACAGTTAGTTGATAAATTTCCAGAGTTAATTAAAGGGATCAATTCTGAAACTGGGGAAATTGAGTTACAATCTAAATCTACAAAAGAATTAATTGAATTATTAAAACAAAAAAATCAAATAGAGAATCAAAAGTTAGTAAATAGTGGAAATGATACATTAAAAGAACAACAAGGCGAATATGCTAAATTAAAAAAAAAGTATGCACAACTTCAACATCAAGCTGAAATGATTAAAAATGGCGGTGGTAACTTAGATAAAAATGGATATTATTACCGTCATACGATAGAAGGATTGCAACAAATAAAACGTAATATAGGATTAACAAAAGTACAGCAAGAAGAACTGAATAGGAAAACAGAAGAATATCGAAATCAATTAGGTGAAATGAAAACTACAGGCGCACAAATGATGGAAAAATTAAAAGTAATTAAACCTAGTATAGACGCTGTATTTGCATTAAAAAATATTGATAATTTCACAAAAAAATTAGCAGAAATAAAAATAGACTTTAGTAAATTCATAGATAAGGATAATAATTTGGACTTTACTGGGTTACAAGTGGAGATTCAGAAATTTAAAGATAAAATAGAGAACGACCCCAGTTACTCTAATATTAAAATGGTGGCACAATTAAAAGACCCCAAACAGGAAGATTTAAAAAAGTATTTTGATTCTATATTATCATTAGCTAAAACTTTAAAGATGAGTCCTCTCGAGCTAACTAAAATCATGCCTTTATCTGTAGATAAAGAATATTTAAAGAAAAATTCGGATTTATTTGTTAAAATCTTAAAGGATGAAATTAAAAAAGCTAGTGGTCAAAATAAGATTAATTTAACAAATATGATTAAAATGTTTGATGGTAGTGAAATTGCCAAAGAGGGTACGGCAATATCGAATTCTATCGGAAACATCAAAGAACAGCAAGAACGACTAGATAAAGCGTATAAAAATTCAGTAAGTTCTATTAAAGAATATACGGGATATTTAAAAGAATTAAAAGAAAATAGACATTTATCTGCTGAAAGCTTGGCAGAAATTATAGATAAACATAGCGAATTAATACCTTATTTAAATGATGAAAAGACATTGTATAAAAAATTGCAAGGAGTCGTAAGTCAAGAAAAACAAAATGCTCTAAATGCTATAGGCGCAAAACTAGAAATGAATAGTACATTTTGTGCAGAAGTTTATGCAAAGCATCAAACAGCATTTAAAAATATAGCAAGCGCATATAATATTGATCTTGATAACTTTAAGTCTATAGCGTTAACGAAGCAAAAAATAAATGGAATATTAACTCGTAATATAGGTCAACAGTGGATTAAACAAGCCGGAATGGGTATCACTGGTATGAAAAAGGCTATGCAAAAAATGAATGAAAGTATGAAAGGTCAGTTTTTAAGTTGGAAAGCTGGTGATTTGTCAGCAGAAGGCGAACAAGACCTTGCGAAAAAATTGGGTGATATAAAGCAATTAGAAGGATATATCAAAGCTTTAGAAATAATGGAAAAAGATATTGATGATACTAAAAACAAGATAAAAAATTCAAAATGGGAATCAGCCGATTTTTCTAAAGTTGGTTCTGGAGGTCATTCTACACGTGGACGAGGTGGTAGTAAATCAAAATATCATACAGATAATACTAAATATAAATTTGCAGGACAAGCCTTGAATGAAATAGATGGTATTATTAAAACAATAAATAACTCTATAGAACAAACGGATAAAAATATAACTAATATTACTCAAAGAATAGCTAATTTACAATCAATAGAATCAAAATCTAACTACGCCCAAATCATAGATGAGGAAAATGCTAAGTTAGACCAACAACGAATTAAAGTAAAAAAATTGCAATCAGCGCAAAGTCAGGCTAATGAAAAATCAAAAGCAATTCAAAAAGAAATTTGGACAAGATGGTCTTGGATGAAAGGAAAAGATTTATCTAAATTGAATTCTGTGCAATGGGATAAACTATACAACGAACATTATGGCAAAGAAATTGATTTCGGTGGTGGTGACAAAGCTAAGAAGTGGAAAGAAGCATATGACAAGGGTTCTAAAATGTTTCAAGAAATGAGAAAAGACTATGAAAGCACTAAGGAGCTTTTTAATAAATCGGCGCAAGACGAATTAAAAATGGAACAAGAAATAAATGCTACTATTAAGGAAAGAGTTGAAATTCAAAAAGCTAGTTACGATGAGCAATTAAGACTAGAGCAAAAGCAAATAGATTTAGCGCAAGCAAATTTAGATATTTTTAATATTTATGAAAAAGAAAATGTAGACTATATTAAAAAGGCACAACTAACAGGTCAACTAATATCACAACAAAAATCTTATTTAGTTCAAATGATAGGCGTTAGAAACGAGATTACTAGGCAAAGAAACGCACTGCAAGAAAATACATTAGAATGGAATTTATTAAATAGCTTATTAGATGAGTACGAAGGTAAGATTAATGAAAGTAATAAAAACTTACAACAAACGTTAGAAACGTTAGAAGAAATCAGAAAGTCTCAACTTGATGAGTTGTCTAATATGCAAGATAAAATAGTTGGTGCTTTAAAGAAACAATATGAGAAAGAATTAGAACTAGCTAAAGAAAAGAAAGCTAAAGAATTATTATTAGCAAAAAATCTTAACGATGAACAATTAAAACTTATTAAAGATGGTAGTAAAACTGCACTAGAAATATTTGAAGATGAACACAACAAAAAAATAGAACTATGGAATGATGAGCTAAGGCATTATGAAGAAGATTATAATGCTAAGATTAAAGAAATTGATAATAAAGAATCTAAAGACAAGTATGATAAAGATTTAAATAAAAAGCAAAAAGAAAAATCTAAATTAGAATCTCAACGTGATGCTTTATTGATGGACTCCTCTTTGGAAGCTAAAGCAAAGAGAGAAAGTTTATTAGAGCAGATCAAGAAGAAAGATGAAGAGATTAAGCAATTTCAACATGATAGGGATATTACTTTAAGAAAGAAAAGTCTTAAAGATGAGCTAGATTCTAAAAAGAAGAATATTAAGGATAAGATAGATACTGAAAACAAGAAATACAAAGAAGCTAAAAAAAGATATGATAGGGAAGTTAAAGCATTAGAGAGAGCGAATAAAGAAAAACTCAAGAAAGAAAATTTATACGCTAAAGCAAGAGAAATGCTTATGCAGAATAACTTTGATACACTTAAGGATTTCTTAATTAAATATGGTGAAGATAGTGAAAAGATATTTGGTGTAATGGGCGAAACGATTAAGAAAAAAATATGTGACAATTTAAAAAATGCTATAGACTTAATGCAACATTTCAATACGCTATCAGATAAGAAAAAATGGAAGAAAGCAGTAGGATATGATGAAGATTATATCATGGGTGATACAGAAAAACCTACTGAAATAACTCATTTTGGTAATATAGAAAAAGGCGTATATGAGTGGGACAATATCTACGAAACTAAAGAATATAAGGCATTAATAGAAAAGTTCTTAGAAGCACAAAGAAATGGTGATACAAAGGCTGAAGCTGATTTGAGGAAACAAGCCCAAGAGTTAATAGGTAAATATAAAAAACATAAAGATGGTGGATTGAATACAAGTACAGGATTTCACTGGTTAGATGGTACTGACACAAAACCAGAATTAGTTCTAAATGCAGACCAAACACAAGCTATGTTAGATATAAAAGATTATCTACCTAATATATCTAAATTCATACAACAACCTAAGATAAATTTACCTAAAATTAATTTACCTAATGTTAATGCAGATAAACGACAACCTGTTGAATTTAAAATTGATAATCTTATTAATGTTGAAGGAAATTTAGATAAGGGTGCTATACCTCAAATTAAGGATGCAGGAAACGGCATTATCACAAGAATGAAACAAGAAATGAATAAAGTAGGTATTTATAGAGCATTTAGCTAATGTAAATATTTATTATATTATTTTATATAAAAATATTGACTTAAATTATAAATTATTGTAGTATATAAATATAATGTAAATTAAACAAATATAAAATAACACCGTTACGGTAAATAAGATAACACCTCCCATTTTGCGGAAAGGTAAATAATTTATTAAATTTATTAATTTAAAAGATTGTTAACATGCAAGAGGGGGAGGTGTTTTTGTGTACAAAAAAGTAAAATTTTTGGCGATTAAAATTATGTTTTGGATAAGCTTGGTACAATCTATAACAATTTTACTTAGTTCGTTTAGATAGTTTTATATAGCTATCTTTTTATTATGTATAAATTAATATTACAAAAAGATAAGTAAATAAAACTGTGATTTTATGTTAAGTATCCACGCTGCTTTATGTATGTAATATTATTACAAACCCTAACCAATTTATGGTAAAATATAATTGTATAAATAATTTACAATTACAATCTAAAATATTGGTGAATTATATTTAAGTAGAAAAATATATCATAGTACCATATATTTTACCAGAATTTTTATTGAAAAATAAGGTAGGGGTGTTAATATGAAAATACAACGTTGGACAAGTTTTAATAAAAAGGTGTACAAGTTAAAGATACATAAGAGAGGAGCAGATAATATGGAAGTAGTATTTCATAAAACTCCAGAAATCCAATCAGCACTAGATAAAATTAGTGCTAAACTTACCTTGTTAACAGGTAAGGACAATATGGTGGAATTAGATTCTAATAATCCTAATCATAAAGATTGGTATGAGGATGAAGAATAGGTATTAATATATGGCAGATATTAAAGATATTTATATAGTTCGTATTTATTATGAAGATAAAATTGAGAAAGCAAAAAACAGACCTATCATAATAATTAATAAAAATGTAACTGATAAAGAAACTTCGTACACTATTTCTGAAATAACTAGTGCAAAACCTAAAGACCCACCAAGACACTTTGATAAGTTCAAAGAACCTATAGTTAAGTGGAAAGAAGCTGGGCTTGATAAAATGTCATTTGTAAAAGTCAATAAATTGTACAAGATTCCATCTAATAAATTGTATAAAAAGATTGGTGTTATGACAGATGAGGATTTTGATAAAGTTATCAATAGAATTGTCAAACAACATTTTTAAACTCCTAGTATTCAACGATATTAGGGGTTTTTGTTATATGAAATAATATCATTACTACTTATAACCAATATATGGTAAAATATAAACATGTAAATAATTTGCATAAAAAATATAAAATTATTAGATGCACAAATACAAAAATATAACATAATATCATATATTTTACCAAAATTTCATTGAAAAGTTGGATAAGGAGTGGTAATATGAAAATAAAGAAGTGGACAAGTTCACAGATTAAAAGGGCATTTTATATAAGAAATGGGGGAGCTAAAATGGAAAATTGCTTAAGAATTAATAAATTTGCATTGAAAGAAATGCTAATGCGAAATATAAAAATAGATGCAAAGGGAAGACCTATTATTTCTCAAGACGATGAATGGAATGATGAAGATGAATGGGACGATATATATGACAGAAGCGAAACAAAATAAACATCCGAAAAGAGGAGAGGTTTGGTATGCCCTATTTCCATTTGAAGATGAACCTGTATTAAAACCACGTCCTGTTATTGTGCTACAAGAAAATGATGAAGAGATAGGTGTGTTAAGCATTAAAGTGACTAAACATGAACCTAGAGATAAATTTGATTATAGAATATTTTATTGGAAAGAGGCTAAACTGAAAATGAAATCCACAGCTAGAGCTTCTAAAAGTATGTATTTACCTATAGATATGTTCGAGAGAAAGAAAGGGGATTTGCATCCCAGTGACTTAGATACAGTTGAAAAGTTATTCCACGATTATGTGTTAGAACAATATACAGAACAAAGAATTGCTTCAGACAAACAAAACTCCTAGTATTCAACCATATTAGGAGTTTTTGTTATATAAAATAATATCATTACTACTTATAACCAATTTATGGTAAAATATAATTATGTAAATAATATATTTTAACCAAATTTTATAAAATTATGGATAATATAAAGAATATTATGGATAAAATTTTACTAAAATATTGTAAATAGGGGAGTGAGATGGTAAAATGAATATAAAGAAGTGGATAAGTTCAAAATCTATAAAAGTAGATTTGAACAAGTTAAAAAGAGTATATCACATTAATCAATATAGACATATAAAAGAGAGTGGGAGGATGAGAATAATGGCAGTATCAATGGCAACAATTCCAGTAATTAAGGGTGAATCAGCAATACAAATGTTAGAAGCATTAAAAAAACCTACTATTACAAAAGAATCTATTGAGGAACGTAAAAAGCAAATGAAGGGAATCATAATTAGAAGGGTTAAATAAATATGGAATTAACAATAGAAAGAATAGATGATAAACATTTTTTACCCATTGGCGATTTTCAATGTAAAATAGAAGACAAGCCTATGGAGAGTTTTTTAAAATGTGAGGCTATAACGTGTGATAGAATGGGTGAAGGAAACACCTTTCTTTTAGTGGGTGAAGATGATGTAATAGGTTACTATACAATAAAATGCAATGCTATGCAATTTCGTGTTGACAATATGAATAAAGTTTATCCCGCTATAGAGATCTCAAGGTTAGCTGTAGATTATAGATATGAAAGACAAGGGTATGGATCAGCAATACTTAACTATATTTTAGAATCTATATATGAGTTAAAGAAAGAAGTAGGAATCAAATATGTTATGTTATTTTCAGTACCTAGTGCTATTAGCTTTTATAAAGATAAGTTTAAATTTTTAGAATTTCCAGAGGATGTAAATATTTTACCAGCTTGGGAACTAGATGGGTGTAAAGGAATGTATGCAGTTTTAGAATAAAACTCCTAGTATTTAATGATATTAGGAGTTTTTGTTATATAAAATAATATCATTACTACTTATAACCAATTTATGGTAAAATATAATTATGTAAATAATTTACAAATACATTCCGGAATATCACTTATTTATATCTAAGTAAAAAATATAACACAATATTATATATTTTACCATAAATTTATTGAAAATAGGGACAAGGAGTGGTAATATGAAGATACAACGTTGGACAAGTTCAAAGTTCGTTAAGATAGGCTTGGACAAGCTGAAAAAGGTATGCAAACAAAACGATGGTGTTAATTCGTTAACAGAGGGAGAAATGAATATGGAAATGGTAGTAGAAAGAAAACATACAAACCAATATGTAAAATCTAACAAGAAAAAAGTCCTAGAAGCTATAAAAAAATGCAATAAAAAATATGCTAGAGCAATGAAAGAATTAGCAAAATAATAAACTATTATGATAATTGAAACGTTAGATAAAGAAGATATTTTTTTGATACATCAACAGACTATTGAAGAATTTGGCGGGGAATTAGGACATTTTGATAATACTGATGGGAAAGTACAAAGTATATTGTCACAACAATATCCATCATTTGGTTACGAAAAGTATCCAACAATATTTAATAAGGCGTCTATGTTAATGTATTTTTTCATTAAAGGACATTGTTTTAGAGATGGCAATAAAAGAGTTGGACTAACAGTAGCTAAGGTATTTCTTGGAATAAATGGCATTGAATTAGATTTAACCAATGAACAAGCTATACAATTAACATTAGGTATTGCTTCTTGTACATTGAGAAATATTCAAATAGATAAGTTTATTTTTGAGGATTTAACATCAATACTCGAAGATAATTCATATTACGAAGAATAGTAAGCTCCTAGTATTTAATGATATTGGGAGTTTTTGTTATATAAAAGTATGGACTTTAAATTTTCAAAATTAATATATTAAATTTAAAAAGGAGGTGTAAATTATGTTTTTATCGGAACAATTTGAATACAACGGAATAAGTTCTGATACTATGGGAGTTAGTTGTATATCAGTGGATACAAGTGGAATGAAAGAAAGCCCCTTTGGAATTAAAAGAAATATACAAGAAGAGCAGATTAATGGAAGAGATATACCTTACTTTAATGGTTTTGAAAAAGAATGTTTAACTTTTAAAATGACTATAGGTAAGATAAATGAAGATGACTTAGAGTGGACTTTTGAAGAAAGAAAGAAGATAGCTGAATGGTTATATACTGATTATTATGCACCTCTTTTATCATTAGATAATCCAGAAGTAATATATTATTGTACTCCCATAGATGACGGTTCAAGATTTGATAATGGATTATTTCATGGATATATAACTGTTACTATGAAATGTAATGCTCCGTATCCATTCTCACCTACATATATTGAACAATATAATCATAAACAAGCCATAAGTGATATTATAGAAATCAATAATTTAAGCAATATATCTAAATATTATTATCCTGAGATCCAAGTACATAGTGAAGATACAAGTTTTAAACTAGTAAATTTAACTAATGGTGGTGAAGAACTTATCTTTAACAATATAGACAAAGGAGAAACTATATACATTAATAATCAAATGAAACAAATAGAGTCTGATAAGAAAGATTTCAAAGGTAATAAAGTATATAGATTGTCTAACTTTAATAAAAATTGGTTTAAGTTAGTTAAGGGGATAAATAGAATTAAGGTGGTAGGGGATGTGGATGTTATATTCAGATGTTCTTATCCAATTACAATATAAGGCGGTGGAAACTTGAGTAAAATTTATTTTGATGGAAAACTAATAACAAAAGAAGAAAGCGACAAGTTACTTAATTTAGGATATATAGATTTAGATAAAGATAATGCAAGAGAAGGGCTTGAGATAATATTATGTAAGCCTAATGGTGAAGAATTGGCTATATTAGATGAAGCATACAATGTAATAATTAATCAATATATAAATGCAGTTGATGAGTTAGAATTTGATTTACCATTTTACATAAACTCACAATATGAACAAATTAAAAATTATAATTGGGATGAAACTCACGATCATCTATTTTTAAAAGTAAACAATAAAATAATGTTTGTTATTAATAGTGTAAGTGATATAGCTAGTGAATTTAATACAAAACATATTCATGCTTATAGTAGAGAATTTCTATTAACTAAAAGATATTTACCTAAGTTACAAGGCACTAGACAATTATATAAAGATGGACATGAAACAACTGTGTGCAGTATCAAATATAGTTTAGACGGTAACACATGGAATAACTATAGTAATACATTTGAAATTCAAAAAGGTAAAAATGTATTTATTAAGTTATATGATAATTTTGGTAATTTGTTAAATGAATATGTATGGAATTCAGGTGACGAATATAAGCAATTTGAGGGTTTGCACATTACACATGAAGTATCAGATGTATTCAATAAAAAGATTAATGTAGAAATGAAAATCGTATCTGAAACAGGTGAAGGACTATTAAATCTACTTGAACAAGAAACATCATGGACAATAGGTTATATTGATCCTGAAGTTCGTGAAGATAGAAGCAAGGGTCAGAATCATAGAAAATATAAAACGTTTGATATAAAAAATGGCGTTTGGTTAGAAATAATATACAAAAAAATTACTGATTTATTTCAGTGCATAGTTGATGTAGATACCATAAATCAAAAGTTTAATATATATAGTATAAATAACTTTTGTAGGAATAAAGGACTATATATTTCTAAAGAAAACTACTTGAAACAAATTAAGAAAGAAACTATTAACGATGAAGTAATTACAAGATTAAGAGTGTATGGCAACAAGAACTTATCTATTGCAAGTGTAAATCCACTAGGTACTGAGTATATTGAAGATTATAGTTACTATAGGAATCCTAAATACATGAGTTATGATTTACTAGATGCTTTAGATAAGTACGATCAAGTATTAAAAAATGAATATCCTAAGTTTTATAATTATCTTCAAGAGTTGAAAACATTTGAAGAAAAAGTAATAGAAATTGGCAATCAAATTGTAGATTTAAATATGAAAAAAACTCAGAAGGAAGATATAAAGGATGTTGAGATACAACACAAAACTCATCATGTAAAGTATTCTGAAAGTACAGGGGACGGAGTACATACTGAAGATGGAATAGATATAGATTTTTCTGATATACATGCATTTGATTTAACTGAATATAACAAGAAAATTGAAGAAGTTGATAAACAAATAAAGGATAAAGAAAAAGAATTAAAATCCGTAGAGGCGGATATTGATAATAGGAAAAAAGATATAGAAACATTAAGAAAGAAACTAGCTAAAGAAAATAATTTTACAAAGACACAATTAAATGTACTTGATAACTTTGTTAAAGAAGGAGTATGGGAAAATAAAAACTATGACAATGCCAATGAATTATATGAAGCAGGATTGAAAGCATCAAAGAAATTAAGCAAACCTTCAATAAAATTTGAAATAGAAATGGTTGATTTCCTTAACATAGTAGAGTGTCAAAAAGACTGGGATAAAGTTAATATAGGTGATATTGTTAATATCTATTATGATGACTTTGATTTATATGTTGAAGCTAAAATAGTAAAGATATCACATGGAATAGATAAAGGTGACTTACAATTAACCATATCAAATAAAAAAGAACTAGATGATGATATTAAGTATATAAGTGATATTGCTAAAATGGCTAATGATGCAAATAATACTATTGATATGTTTAAGCATAAGTGGGATTTAAGTGGTAAAAATACTGACTTAATATCTAAAATTATGAATGATGCCTTAGATAGCTCAAAAAATAGAGTATTAAGTGCTAGGAATCAAAATATAAAAATTGATGAACGCGGGATACAAATGAAAGATATGTTTGATGATAATGAGCAATTAAGACTCGTTAATAACACCTTGGCTTTCACTCAAGACGGTTGGAATAGTTGTTCAGTGGCAATAAATCCACAAGGAATTTGTGCTCCTGCTTTATACGGCAAAGTAATAGGTTCAAACAAATTAATAATAACCAACATGAATGATAAAGGAGAAAGTTCATTCTTAGTTGATGGTAACCATATGAAAGCTATCAATATGGATTTGTCTTTGTTAAGAAAAAACTTATTAAATAGAATTTATATGAACCCTGAAATTGGATTTAAGATACAAAAGAGAGATGACAAAGTATCTGATTGGAGAGATTTATTGTGGCTAGATATGGATGGAGAAATATACGCTAAGTCATTTCATGTAATTAATACAAACACCGAGTTAAATGATAAAGGATTGGCTGTAGATAATGGTAAAATCAAAATAGTTAATGAAAATGGACAAGATGCTATATACTGTGATGAAAATGGTGATATGCGACTCGATGGTAGATTAAGGGTAACAAGACATTTGGAACAATGGAAAGCAAAAAATAAATGGGACTTAGAGCCTGAAGAGAATAGAGTTATTCTATTGGATGCATATAAGGACAAGGAAAAGGGTGGCAAATTACTAGTTAATGATTGGAATGGAAACACCAATGTATTTCTTGGATCGCCTCCTAGCAATAAATATAGCGGTGGATTTATGAAAATTTTCAGTGGTATTAATGCTGATAAAGTATCAAAAGGATTTATCACTGAAAATGATAATAGTAGAGAAAGGTTAGAACTAGGAATTCTTAAAAACGAAGATACTGGTATAATAAATATAAAAAATAAGGATACAAAAAATATAGTTTCGCTACTTGGGAATGACAAGAGTGGTAAGATTATTATAAATAATAATAAAGAAAATGAAATTATATCACTATTAGGTAATGATAATGGTGGTACTATTAGAATAAATGGGCAAGAAAAAGATTCGATTAATGTATTATTAGGCGCTATAAAAAATGATAGATATGAGGGGGGACATATTAGATTATTTAACCAAGTAGAAAAAAAACAACGTGTATTTTTGGGAATTAAGAGATTCGATGACGCAGGAACTATGGAGTTATTTGGTACTAATAACAAAAAAAATGTGCTTATTTCAGCAAAAGATAATGAGAATGGAGGTCAGTCAGCGGGAGTAGTAAAATTATTTAATACCAAAGGAGACCCAAGTATAACATTAACAGCTGATACAAATAAAAATCCTATGGAAAGACAAGGAATCTCACAAATGGTTTTTGGTGAAGATGTAAAGAACCCAAGATTAGCATTATACAGTGGTAATGGAGAGTATGGAAGCTATATTCAAATGGGGGATAAAAGAGGAAGACCTCAAATGTTCATTGGAAATGTAAGTAAAGAAGAAACTCCAGGCGGTTGTCAAGTATGGTATGCAAATATGGGTGAATTTAATGAGACACATGATAAAAAGAGAGTTCAAATATATGTGAACAATGATTCAAATGCACAAATAGATTTTTGGGACACTACGCAAACAGACGCATTAAAAGCCCTTGCATGTATTAAAACAGGCGGAGGGCAATTAGAAATACATCATATGTCGGGTAGACAAATTACATTTACTAAGGATGGTAAAATATTATTTGATTAATCTTTGTAAAGTCCCCAAGGTACATAACTGAACCAGAATGAATTTCCGAATTTTTCAAAATGAAATTTACTTATATCTGTTTGTGTATATCCAAAAGATCCATCGTCTTCATAATTAGTCCAATAATCAAATACAATTTCGCTAGGATGAGTATCAATTTTGTTTATTTCTATTTTATTTTCACTAACGAAGCGACCTCTAATTTTTTTATTAGGAAATAACTTCATAGATAAATTTGCTATTTTAGTTTGATAGTCTTGTAAAAGTTTATCAATATTTCTAGCTTGTTGTTTAGTGCATATCGTATGCTTAGCGATATTAACTACACTAATTTTTTCATCATTCCATCTTGTTGAAATTCCAAAATCATATGGATATGAATTAATATCTTTATCAAAATTTACATGAACTTCTGTAGTAAAACGAAAAGTTCCAACAGGAGTCTTCAATTGATTAAAACGACTATCTTCATTCAAGAATTTTTCTAAGTCTTCAGGAGTTTTAATCTGTTGTTTTAGTTTTTGTATATTAATTTTATTAGTATCTTGCTTAGCTTCTTCCTTTTGAACGGGTTTAGTATCTGGTTTAATAACAGGTTTGTTATCAGTTTTTTCATCTACTTTAACCTGTTCAATTTTATCTACTTTAATACTAGGTGTTTTGTCATTCTTTATATATTTTTCTAAATTGAAGTTATCTTTATTTTGTAAGAAGTCTTCTATTACATCTGCGTAAGCAACTACTTTCTTGCTATCATCACAGAATGCGAATAGTCCATCATTTTTACATTTATTTTGGAATTCATTTAGGAATGCTTTATCACCTAACATAGAATCTTCTAAATCATTTAGATTATATTTATAAACTACATTAGTAGATTTATCTTTTATTAGATAACCATTTACTTGAGCATTTGCTATAGTTGGTATAAATGATAAGCAACCAGCAGTTATTAATGATAATACGAGTTTTTTCTTAAGCATAATTTTATGCCCCCTTATAGGTAATATTATGTAAATTAATAATAGCATATTAAGGACTTATTTACAATATATTCATTTAAAATATAGACTTTGCAGTGAATTATATAATTACTAATGATAAGGTCCTGTTGGATAATTTATTTATAAAATCAACTTATTTTATTTAATAAATAGTAAAAGGTTATTAAATTATTGGGTGAAAAGGTTGTCTAATTATAGAAAATATTATACAATTAATAAAAATATCTAAGCCATATTTATGAAATTATTTAACTTTAATAGAGTATTAGATATAAATTTTTGTAATAAATTATTCCATAAGGGAGAATTATATATGATTCGAGATGTAAATAAGATATTACGCAAATTACCATATGGAGCGACGGAACCAGTTGAAGGTATAATAGATGGTGAAAATGTTATAATTAAAACATTTAAAAATAGATGGGGATATAAGATACTTATAAATGAATATATATGTCTTAAGATAGCAATGCTATTAAAACTACCTATTCCTGATGGTGGAATTTGTAATATAACAAAAAATACAGAACTAAGTGAAGAGTTAAAGTCGCAATTACAGTATGATGATGATATTTGTGGAATAGGATTTTATAGTAAGAGATTATCTAAGGTTACTAAGTTTATATGTGACACTGAATTAGTAAAAGCAATTAAAAATAAAGAAGATATGAATAAAATTTTATTATTTGATTATCTTATTTATAATGAGGATAGACACAACGGAAATTTATTATTAAATTTCTCCAAGAATGAATCTAAAATGTACATAATAGATCATTCACATGTATTTAATCTACAAAATAGGTGGAATGAAAGAGAATTAGATTTATTAATGCAACAAGAAGATTATAAAGATAACAAGATTTTAATTACAGAAACATATTGTATATATAAACCGTTTATAGATGCACAAATCATAACTAAAGAAAAATTAATAAGTGCATATGAAATATTCAAAAGTTTATTAAATAATGATATACTAGAAGATATAATAAAAGATTTACCACAAGTATGGATAACAGATAAAAATGATTTGAAAAAGTTAAAGGAATATATATTATATAGATTACAAAATATGAATAATATTATAGAACAAATAGCTAAGAATATAGTTATGTCAGGAGGTGAGTAGTTTGAAAATATATTTTTCTGTACTAAGTTATCATCCATCTTTTATTACGGATGAATCTATAAATGTAGCTATACTTTTTTATAATGAAAAAACAGATGAAAGAAATTTTGAAATTACGACTAAATGGCAAAGAGTTCAGAGTTTTGATGATGAGGTAAATATTGATATTCTAAAACTATTATTAAAAGGAATGCAATGTGAAATACAGAATACATTTTGGTCAAGGGAAAAATCATTTAATATTTATAATTATACTGATACATTTATTAATGAACTAAGATTTTCTAAAATATATACAAGTAACACAGATAACATGAAGTCTTTCGTAGAAAAAACAAAAAAAATGTTTTTAAGATATGATTATAATAAGAAAGATAGACCAAATACATCTCAGCAAGTAAATTATTTTAAACATTTTATGAAAAGTAATAATATTAAATTTTATAAAGGTAAAACTAAAGGTGAATATTCGGAACCGGTTAATTATGATTATTTTATTAATGAATATGCATTTAAAATATTTACATTTGCTAATAAAAATTTATCTAAGATAATAACTTCCGTAAAAGCTTGGGCATTTACAGCAGCTGAAATGGAAGAAAAAAATTATAAAACTATATTTATATATGATACAGATATAGAAGATGATAAATTTAAGACAATATACGAAATTTTAAGAAAATCATCATATAAATTGTTTAAGATTAAAGATGCTATGGAGTTTATTAGTGAGTTAGAAAATGATAAACTAGAAAATGAAAGTTTACTAGACTTTCTAGATTACCCCAATTTAACAAGTTAGACAAAAATGACTACTTTTGATTAAGTAGTTATTTTTATTATACGTAAAAATAACATTGTGACCAATATCCAATTTATGGTAAAATATGAATAAGTAAATAATATACAAATGCAATCTAGAATCTTAGTAAATTGTATTCAAATAGAAAAATATAACATAATATCATATAATTTACCAAAATTTTATTGAAAAACGGGACAAGGAGTGGTAATATGAAAATACAACGTTGGACAAGTTGCAAATATATAAAAATAAATCGGAACAAGTTGAAAAGTAATGGGGGTGTTAATATGAATAAATTGAAATCATTTAATTTAAATATCTTACAAAATAAAAAAACTACTATAGTTTCTACACAAGATTCTTTAAAAGATGTTGCACCCATTAATTGGAGTGAAGAAGTTTTATCAGGAAAGAAAAAGGTTTTGTTAGATTATAACGATAAATAAAAGATGTGAGGATAACAAATGTGTAAAGTTGGGGATATTATATTAATAAAAAATTATGTGGATAACGAAAAAAAGTTAGATCAACATTCTTTTGTTGTTTTAAGTGATGAATCGGGTAAAATACAGGGTTTAGATTATAATATTATTTGTAATGTAATGTCATCTTTTAAAAATAAAAAGCAACAAGAAAAGAAATTACAATACGCAGGAAATTTTCCTATAACACACAATGACACAGTTACTGATCCTGACAATGGTAAGGATGGGTATATAAAAGCAGAACAATTATATTATTTTAATAAAGATAAACTTGACTATATGGTAATTGGTCAAATTAAGCCAGAAGCATTTAATTTGCTTATGGAGTTTATAGAAAAATTAGATGTAGAGTTTAAGATAATAATTGACAATTTATAAAAGAGATAGGCTAATATTGTTTTAGCTTATTTTTTTATAAATATGTTGTGTTATAGATGGTTAAAGAATGAAAATCTCTTATCGATAAAAAGGTAGGAGGGATTCATATGAAAAATCACAAAACAGCAAAATATGATCTTGATATATATTATAAAGAATTTAGTGAACATATAAATAATAATAAACAATATCAATATTATGAAGGATTAAGAGATAAAATAAAAAATGATTATATAGAAAAGATAAAAGATAAAAAAATAAATATTAATGTAGAAAGATTAAGAGTGAATTTATTAATATCTAATATGGAAAGTACGATAAGAAATGAAGTTATGAGTATAGCTATGATTAGTATATCTATTTTAGCATCCGGTATTATAAATGCTGTAGCAAATTTTAAAAGCTTTTGGGGAACAGTTATATTTTGTAATGCATGTTCTGTTGGGATATTACTTCCATATCTTAAAGCATTTAAAAGAGAGCCTCATAAGCTTTTCTTATATAAAACATGTCTAGAAATATTAGAAGAAATTAAAAATGAAATAAAAGTAAATAATGTTGATATAACTACTTTTGATTAAGTAGTTATTTTTATTATGTATAAAAATATGATTAGTGATTACACGTAATCAAGAACAAATTATAATAAAAAAGCAATTAAAATTTTATAAAAATATTTTAATGGATTTCTAATATTAATTATATTAAAATTTTTATTTGTTATAAAATAATTGATATATGATTGAAGTTGTAAAATACAGACAAATATTGAAAAAATATATACAAAAGTGTATAATAATTTATGAGATTAATTGCAACATATGGAGTTACATTACAGAAAGGTGATAAAATTTTGAAGAAAAAAATATATTGCTTACTATAGTTTTTATGATATTGGTTTGTATACTTATAGGGTGTGGTAAAGGAAATATAAGAAAAGAAGTATACGAACAAAGTGCAGAAAACTATAATTATTTATGCAAATACATAAGTACATTAAATCCTGAATTAAAAACTTGTAATTATAATACTACACTTGAACTATCAAATATTATGAGTGATTATGATAATAATAAAATTTCTAATTTTTATACAGATATTAATAAAAAGTATAAGGATTTAAATGACGAAGAAAAGAAATTAATTGATTCATTAATGAATTTAGAAGTGAAAACAATTCAATATAGCTATAAAATTAGTAAATTTAATAGGGATGTTCTTTTACATCAAGCTAATATGATAAAAAGCGGATGTGACATTGAAACGGAAGTGGATATAAAGGATAAATACAGTAATGAATTCAAAGAGATATTGGAAAGCATGCAAAAACAAATTGATGAAATATCTAATGTTACAGATGAAAAGAAATGTAATTATCCATCAACAATATTAAAAGATTTAGATGAGAAGATAATAAGTGTTTTTAGAGAAGGTGGTGGAAATTAGGTTATGGACAATAAACAAAGTAAAGAGAAAATAATAGCATATATATCATATTTTATATGTATACTTTTTTTAGGAACTGGTTTTTATAAGATGTTTTGTTATAACAATAATACGAGTAGCTATTCAAGAGATTCAGTGAATGCTTATGTTGGAGGAGATGCGTATAATTATATTATAAATTCTAATTATGCGAATTGTTATTTTATACTTGCACTTATATTTGTTATTATAGGCTCAGTCGCACTAATAATTGATAAAATCGATAATAAAAATTAAACTACTATAATATTGTAATTAATCTTATTAATAATATACAAAGGAAATAACTACTTTTAATTAAGTAGTTATTTTTGTTATACGTAAAAATAACATTATGACCTCCAATCAATTTATGGTAATATGTAAATATGTAAATAATTTACAAATGTGATCTAGAATCTTAGTAAGTTGTATTTAAATAGGAAAATATAACACAATATCATATATTTTACCAAAATCTTATTGAAAAGTTGGGCAAGGGGTGTTAATATGAAGATACAGCGTTGGACAGGTTATACTAAAGGGAAAGTTTATAGAATAAAAAATAAATTGAAATATACCTATAATGGTGATTCCAATGACAAATGTTCATTAGGAGGGTTACATATGAATGCATTAATGATGATAAGAGAGAAGAATAAACGTTCAGATTCATTTCTTCAAGCAAAAATAAAAGAACCTATGCTTACTAATGAGGAATATGAAGAAGGAAGAATGTTTTTTGAAAATGTAGTAGAACAAATCAATAATGCAACATTGAAAGAATATCTTAAAAGATGTAAAAATCAAAAATAAAACTTTTATAGAAAGGACACATATAATGAGATTTAAAAAAGGACAAATAGTTTACTATAGCTTTCCCACAAAAACTAAAAATAAAACCAAGGTATTGTTTGGAGAACATATGGCGGTTGTACTTCACTCAAGAGAAACTCCATATAGAACTTTATTAATAGCACCTATAACATCATTAGAAAATTTAAAGAAGTCAAACAAAATACCTGAAAATTACTTAAAATTAGAAGTGAGCAAATATTCTTCATTTTTAAAGCATGATTCATATGTAAATTTAGATATGATTATTTCAGTTGATGGAAATAAAATAGATGCCATAGAGATAAATTCAAAGAAAATAAACGCTCATATTGATGAACAAGACGAAAAAAAACTGGATTATAAAATTGCTTTGACTTATGAATTACAAAAATATTTTAACGATGAACATAATAAAGAAATGAAACAAGAAATCAACAATATATTAGAGTATATTGATATTAATATTAAGGAAAAAGTAAAAATGATAAAAGGAATATCTAAAAATGAAGAATTATTATCATTAATATTTGACATAATAGACAATGATTTAGTTAATATATTAAAAGATAATTATTTACAACCAATCGCAAAAGAAAGCTAACTCATTTAGGTGTTGACGTATACAAAGCAATATCATTAATATCTAGTATGGGATATAAAATCTATATAGGTTTAGACATGAGCCTTATACTAATGTTAATCATTTATTAGAGTGATAGTTAGTGAAAGTCTTAGAGAAAATAACTAGTATTTATATGTTGTAATTTATTTGTAGTTTAAATAAATGAGAGTATAAAAGAAGTTAATGTATCTAAGAACCCAAGACTTTAGTCTTGGGAGTGTCAGATTAATAATTAAATATGAATATATATAAAGAACTATTTCATAGTAAGGTAGTTCTTTTTGTTATGCGTAAAAATAGGCAGTAGACTAAAGGATTTATTTAAGATTGTCTTCATATTCTATTAAGTCATTTATTTTACAATTAAAGAATTTGCATAGAATGTTAAGATGGTCTTTTTTAATAGAAACAAAAGAATCATTACAATATGCAGAAATTGTAGGCTGTCTTATGCCTGTAATTTTAGATAGCTCAGATTGAGTAAGTCTATTTTCAGCTAATTTTATATGAAGTTTCATTTTAATCATATATAGTTAACCCTCCTTATAAATACTATATCTATAATTATACTACGTTAGTATATAGTATTCAACTTATGGATAAACTTATACGAAAATAGTATAAAATATATAAAAATAGTATTGACTTTATACGAAAAACGTATATAATTATATTTATAAGGTAAATGAAACCAACAAATCCAAAAATAAATAGGAGGTTTTAATTATGGAAATCAACACAATTTATCTAATAATTCAGGGGAAGTATAAGGATAAGAAAGGGAAATTACATAATATTATTACATATACAGATAGCTTAGAAGTAATAGAAGAATGTAAAGATGAGATTTTAGGATATGAAGTAGCAAGTGTCTATCATCTTAATAATAGTGAAGTATTTGATGATACATTTAATACTAATACATTAAGAGTTAAAGAGGGAATAGTTAAGTTTAAAAAGTATCTAGTTTGGTATGAAGGTTGGGATATTGAAGATTATTTAGAGGTTGGTAAGTGGGAATTAGTTTAATAAATAATTAAAATATATAAATTAATACAAAAACTTTAGGAGGGTAAATATGAATAAGAATTTAGATACAAAATTAATTGACTTTGAAGGAGATAAGCTTTTAGGGGTCAGAACCGAAGATGGCAAGATATTTTTAGGAGTTAAAAAGACTATACAATCTATTGGATTAACAGAAGGGCAAGGTAGAAGACAAGTTGAAAACTAAAAAAAAGATCTAGTATTAAAACAAGGTATCACATATTTGCGACACCTTACTAACGGAGGAGAACAAACCGTTTTATTTGTTAATGAGGACTTTGTAACTCTATGGTTAGCAAAAATTACTTTAACTCCTAAAATGCAAAAAGAAAATCCACAAACAGTAAAAAAATTAATAAACTATCAACTGAAATGTGCTAAGGTTTTGCATGAAGCTTTTATGGGTACAGAAAAACAAAAACAAGAATTCTTTAATGAGATGGGATTAACAGGGGAAATAGTAGAATTAAAAGGACAAATTCAACAAAATACTAAAGAATTAATAGATACCAAAACTCAATTAAATACTTTAATAGATAGTTCGACTATTAATAGTAGACAAGCACAAAAATTATTACATTGTGCAAAAGATAGAATTGGAACAATGCTAGGCGGTGCTCATTCATCAAAGTACAAAAAAGAATCAAGAGTGTATTTTAAAAATTTATGGCTAAACTTTTGTAAAGAATTTGAGGTTAGTACATACAAGGACTTAAATCCTTCACATTATAACGATGGATTTAGATTTATAAATAATTGGTCTATGATGTAGTATTTATAAAAGTAATTTTATAATCATCAGATTAAAGAAAAAATTGTTAATTTATAAAAAGTTATCCACAAATTTTGAAAAAAAAGAAGGAAAATAAGATAACTAGTAGAAGGTAATAGATATATGAAAAATAAGTTTTGGTATGTAGTTATTTTTCCTTAATTATAAAAAAATACCATGTTATTATACAAGTAACTTCTTTTAGAAGGCTGTATATTTGGGGAAATTTATCTTTTAAACAAGCTATTAATGAAGGAGAAATTAATATGGATAAGATTAAAGTACACAAGATAGTTAATGAAATTAAAGAAAGGTATGCTATAATAGGTCCTTCTGTAAATCCTATAGACATAGCAAATGAATTAAGCATAAATGTATACGAGGTGGATAATTTAAATGCAAATGGAGAAAAAGTTTCTGGAGCTATAAGTCATAATGATGGTGATATAGATATATATGTAAATGCTCAAGATACTAATGAACGAAAGAAATTTACTATAGCACATGAATTGGGACATTATTTTCTAGAGCATTTAAACAAAAATCCTAAGATGGTAGATTTATTATTTAGAGATGATAATCATAATTTAGCAAAAGAAGAAAAGGAAGCAGATGAGTTTGCTGGATGCATTTTGATGGATGAAAAGGAAATTAGAAATAGATATAAAAAGGCAACTTCTATAGGAATGACTGAAGATACAAAAATATCTATATTAGCTAATATTTTTAACGTTTCAAAACCTGCAATGTATACTAGATTAAAAAACTTGGAGTTAATTAAATCATGACTAGAATAAAAGATTTGGAAACCATAGATATTAAGGAAATCGAAGAAAATGATAATCTATTTGACCAACTAAACATTAACAATAGCAATCGTAGAAGCTTAAATGTAATTGGACAAGCAGACAGAGTAAAATCCAATGGTGTAGACATGTTATTAAATTTTATAGCAAGTTCGTTTCCAAATGAACAAAAAACAAATTCAAGACTAAAAATAACTTTAAGTATAATTTTATCAGTTATATTAATAGCGCTAGTTGCTTCAACAATATTAATAGTTTGGAATATTGGGAAAGGAACATTCAAATATGATGAATGGACAATAAGATTATTTATAACAGGTATATTTGCAGAGATAGTAGGTATTGTAAGGATAATAGTTAATAGTCTATTTCCAAAAGAAGATCGAAAACTTTATCTTGAATTTATAGATAAATGTGTTCATGATAATCAGAAGGAAAACAATAATATTAATCATGCTTAAAAAAATAACTACTTTTGATTAAGTAGTTATTTTTGTTATGTATACAAATATGATTAGTGATTACACGTAATCAGGAATAAAAAAGACTAATATCAAAATATATTATCATTATATTCAAATATAAAAAATTAAAATAATAGAAGAGTTTTGTGATTAATTGGTTGAATAAGAATGTTTTATTACTTATGAGTATATCCTATTAATATTGAATAAATGTTGGAGGTTAAATATGAAAGAATGGTGTTTGCAACATCCATGGATGACTTTTTTTATAATTATTTTTATTATATGTATAGTTTCCCAAAATAAAAAATCAGTTTTAGGAGGAAAAAAGGAAAATACGTCGAAAATAAATAATGAAGAGGTGATAAAAATGTTGCATGATAAATCAAATATAAAACAAAATGGCGATGATAGGAATATTGAAATTTCCCATAATAGTAATCGTGATTATTTTAATGAAAGAGGTAGCCAAAGTGTACCTCCTACATTGACATCTGCTCCTAGGAAACCACCGAGACAAAAGTAATGGTTGATTTTTTAAAAATTAAGGACTTTATTAGTATACTGCCAATATTAATTATTTATATATTACCAGGTTATGTTTTTATAAGTATAAAAGATTTTATAGTAAATAAAAAAAAGGAAGAAGATAAAAATTTAATATTAAAATGTATAGTTATTAGTTATATAATAATAAATTTTGAATATTTAATATCAAGCTTATTTAAAAAAGTTATAGATGTTTCATCTCCCAAAAGCATTATTTTGACACTTATTTTTTCTATAGTAATATCATACATATGTTCTATTTTTATTCAAAGTGAATTAAGTAGTAAGGCTCTTAAAAAAATAAAAATTAGTAGATCTTTAAAAACTGATATAATGTCAGAGATTGTAGATTTTGAGTCTGGTATGTGGATTAAAGTATTTTTAAGTACAGAACAACTAATATATTTAGGTAAATTAAGACGATTTGAGAAAATTGGTGAGAATAGTTATGATATTGTGTTAAGTAATTTCATATTATATAATTATTCTGGTGATGAGCTGCTTAATAATGAAGACTTTATTACAGAGTGGGTTTTTATAAATGTTAAAGAAAATTATAGAATTGAACTAAGTTATAATGAAAATAGTAAGAAAATTACTAATTAAAGAAACTTTATTAGAGAAGTTTCTTTTTTTATTTTAAATTATTATAAATTAACAATTGTTATAAGAGTTTTTTATTTGTTTAAAAATAGAATTTTATAAAAGAGGTGAGATTAATTATGGGTAAAGCAATAGCAAGGGTTGGAGATAAGGTAGAGGGGGTTTGTTATGGTGAATATAGATATGGGAAAAGAACTAGAAGTGAAAGTACATATACTAAAGATACCGAAGAGTAAAATTAAATATGAATATATGTAAAGAACTACTTTAGAATGAGGTAGTTCTTTTTGTTATCTATAATTAAATAATTAACCAACTAGAGTTCATTTGGCTGATTATAAATGATAATAATAAGAATCAATTTAGTTTTCAGTAATTGTTTAGTTTATAATATATTGCACTAGTATAATAATTCTAAATATTGAATAAAATACACAATTATGTATTATTATGTTACAATATCCCATGTAAGGAGGTGAAAATATGAGCGAATTAAACACAAATAAACAAATAGAAGCATCATATTTTGATGGTGGATTATTTCAACTTATAGGATGGACTTTATTAGGATTTATAATAACAGTATGTACAGTAGGAATATGTTACCCATGGGCATTATGTATGGTATTTGGATGGAAAACTAATCATACAGTAATTAATGGTAAGAGGTTAATATTTAGGGGAACAGCTGTTGGGTTATTTGGAAATTGGATTAAATGGCTTCTATTAACTATTATTACTTGTGGAATTTATAGTTTTTGGTTGGGAATAGCTTTAGAAAAATGGAAAGTTAAAAATACGGAATTTGTAAACTAGAATCTTCAGGAATTTTTTTTATTAATACTTATACTTATTATAATATATAACTACGACAAAATTTTAAGGAGGAAAAAATATGCTTACTTTTACGCTTATATTATTTATAATAGCATGTGGTTTGTTCTTATTTTCATTATTTCAAATTATTAAAGGAATTATTAAGAAGGATAATAATAGTAAAAATAAAAAGATGCTAATAGGATCTATTATATTAGCAATTATATCGATAGCTCTTCCAACTGGGTCATCTACACCTAATCAAGATAACACAATTACTACAGAATCAAAAAAAGAAAACAAGAATACTTTAACTATGGAAGATAGAGAATTATTAAAGAAACATTATAAAGATTTTGATGTAAATCAAAGAACTAAATTTTCAGAAATAGAAGATAAATACAAAAATATAGGTGGTTCAGATAAACAATCAATAAAATCTGATTTTGAACGATTATGCAAGGAAAGAGATATACAAGTTAAGGAGTGGGAATTAGAAGACAAAAAGAGAGCTGAAACAGAAAAAATTGAAGAAAATAAAAAATGGGATCAGTTCGTTAAAGAAAATAGTAAAAAGCTAAGTGCAGGAAGTCATATAGTTGGCAAGCATATAGCTAAGGGAAGCTATAATGTAACATTTAATGGAAGTGGAAATCTCATAGTATATGGTTCTGATGGTAGTGTTTTAGTAAATGAGATTGGTGGCTATGAAATAAAAAAGTATAAGGCTATATTACCAGAAGGTTCTAAAATAGAACTTAAAGGAATGAGTGCTAATTTTACACCTATAAAATCAAGCTTGATACCATATCAAAATACAAATATATATTCTGGATACTGGATAGTTGGTACTGATATAACAAAAGGAAGATACCAAGCTAGTATATCAAAGGGAAGCGGGAACTTCATGGTACATGGTTCTGACGGAAGTACAAAGGTAAATGAAATCTTAGGAGATAATGGAGTCAAAGAAGTTATTATAGATTTAGATGATAATGATATAATGGATATAAAAGGATTAAATAGTGTACAGTTAACACCCAAAGAATAAAATATTTAAGTTATCATATATGATAAAAACCCATTAGAGTTATAGATATTATAAATATAAGAATTTTAAAATAACTACTTTTAAATAAGTAGTTATTTTTGTTAGCTAAAAGTGTAAATTACCCTTATCTCCTAATTACAAAATATGGTAAAATATAAGTGTGTTTATTTTAAATTAGTTAATGTATATATATTGACTAAAATAATTATATGTAAAATGTAGGTTAATATAACATATTTTAATTGAAATAGGGTATAAGGGGTGTTAAAATGAAGATAGAGAAATGGACAAGTTCTAATAAGAAAAATATATCTGTTAATTATAAATGGAAAAAAATAGTCACAAACAATGGGGTGATAATTATGAGTAAGGTAATTAATTTATTTGATTACAAAAAGAAGGTACGAGAAAATCAGGCATATCACTTTACTAAAGAAGAAAGAATGGATGCAACTGAACATTTAATTTATGATGATGATACATATTTAGAAGATTTTATGATTGACAACACAGATGATTTGAAAGAAATGTAAGATCAAGAGGGGGATACTATATTGGATTTTAACTCATTAAAAAACAATTCTATAGTTTTAACAGGTTTTCAATTTATTGAACATAATCCATTAGGTTTCTTTGAATTTGATGATACATCAAAACAAAGACAATTATTTAATAACAGACAGGAAGGAAATGAAGCTTCTGGGAAATTGGTATTTAAAAATGATGGATTTGTACCCGCTAAAGATAATAATGGTCATACTAAAGCGAAAGAGGATATTTTGGTAGTATCTAGAGCTAAATCTAGACCAGTGTTAATTTTTGAAGATATAGAATTTTCAAAACAATATCATGATAATGTATTTGTTATACCAATTCAGACTTTAAAAGAACCGATATTAAATCAATGTACTTCAAGAGATGAATATAAACAAAGAGAACGAGAATATAAAGCCATTATAAAACGAAGTGAAGAGTTTTATCATTTATATTATATCCCTGTAGTAAGACCAAACGGTCAGCCATGGAATAGAATCTTAATGCTAAAGGATGCTCGTTTTGTTCATATAAGTAGTCTTTTTGGACAAGTTAAAGAAAATGAAATAAGCGAAGATGAAATAAGTGAAATAGGTATTAGACTCGGTAAAATGTTGAATATCGAAAAATTAGAAAAATGTAATGAGTGTATATATAATTATGAAAATTATATACAAGACAAAGAGGAAGAAGATGCGATACGAACTCCTAGTATTTAAATATATTAGGTGTTTTTTTATTTTTAAAAATAGAGTCTTATGAAAGAGGTGATTAATTATGAGTAAAGCAATAGCAAGGGTTGGAGATAAGGTAGAGGGAACTTGTTATGGTGAATATAGGCGAAATAAAAAGACAAGGAGTGAGTCAGGAACTTTTACAGGTGAAATAGTGAGCGGTAGTTCTATTATATTTGAAAAGGGAAAACCTATAGCTAGAGTAGGGGATATCGTAAAGATACATAAGCACTATCCTCATTCAGGACATTATGATTCTTTAGAAACAACAGCTATAATCAAACAAGGAAGCTTTATTATGTTTGAAAAAGGTAAAGGAATTGCATATGTTGGATGTTCAGTATCAGGCGATGACCTTGAAGGTAAAATTGTAAGTGGAAGTGATAATTTATTCATAAGTAAATAATTTTAATAAAATAAAAAAGGAGATGTTTTTTGAAATGCAAAAGTATGAAATTAATGAAAATGTAGCACACAATTTAATGTTATTTTTAGATAGGGTTGAACTAAAAGGGCTGAAAGAAATACAAGCAATGAATGAAATAATAGAGTGTTTCAATTCACCAATAGAAAGTGTTGATATGACTAATGATAATAAAACAACCAATAAATAAATTAATTAAAAATATTATCAAAGGAGGTGAATAATTCTTTGATTAGGTTAAAGTATTTTGATACCATTAGACATTTACTTAGAAGTGGTAAAGCAAGTGATCCATATGTATTAAAAGTTACACAAGAAAAAATAATCAATAACAAATTAAACTTAGACGAGATACCAGACCCATTATATCATGTTAGAATTGAAGATTATGTTGAGATAGATGAAAATACTTACTATAAAACACGAGAAATTAAAAGTAATCAATTCTATGTAGAATATGATAATGGAGTTCTGTATTTCAATCCGACTGAGGAAGGCAAGACTGTTAAAATTGAATACAAAGGCAGAGGAGTTCTTCAGTTTCCTGCTGAGCGTATATGGGTGCACAATCCCAATCCTTGGGTAATTGATAATTTACAAGAGTTTATCGATTTTATATTTGAAAAAACTCAAGAGATTACTGAGTATATAGAATATCTTAAAAATCTTGTAAAGAAAAAAATTGATGAAATGGACATTCATATTGCCATTTGTAAAAAACAAACTGATGAGTGTAAGAAAATATCAGAAGATAGTTTAAGAGTAAAAAAAGAAACTGAGCAAGTTAGAGATAAGTGTATTGATACAACTAATGAAAGTATTGTAGTTACTCAAGGTTGCATTCATGCAACTAAGAATTGCGATGAGCAAACTAAAATAGCCAAAAGAGAATTAGAATTGTTGGAAATCGATAGATTACACACAAAGATACAATGGTTGGCAGGTAAGGATGTGAAAACCTTAGCTGAAATAGAAAAAGATTATCCTCATCCAGAAGTAGGCGATTGTGTAATCACAACAAATGGAGAATGGTATAGGTGGGATGGTGTTAAGTGGCAGTTTATTACTAATATTACTGGTGGCATAACTCTTGCCACTGAAGAAATAAACGGCTTATTATCTAAAAATGACTTTATTAAGTTAAAAGGAATAGAAGACGATGCACAAAAGAACTATGTAGGTGAAGAAGCTAAAAGTGCTTTACCATCTTATGTACATACTAAAACAATAATTTTTGAATTACCTTTAAATAAATTTAAACAAGGTGTTCAAGACGTGTTTGTTAAGTTTCCTATGAATGGACAAATAACAAATATTAATGCAATATGTCAAAAACCTAGTGTAGATTTTACATCTATCCAAGTACAAAAAATACAAATAACAGATTTTAACAAAGGACTAGATAACTGGATTAATATTTGTGAAGATAATAAAGAAATTATGTTTGACTATGGTGCATATTCATCTTCAAAATGTTCTATTTTAAACAATAAAGTAAACAAAGATGACTGTTTTAGATTAAATTTTAAGCACGTAGGTAATGGAATAGAAAATATATCTGTTTATGTAGATATATTAATTTAAAAATAATTAAAGTGGAGTGTGATAATATGGCAACAAAATTAAAACCAATAGTAAGTTGGCATGAAGATTATATAGATACAAGTGATGGTAAATTGAAACAAAGACCAGTGTCAAATAATTTATGGGATTTGGGTATTGTTGATGCTGATAATAACCCTGAACTAACAAGACATACATTTTATATTTGGAATAATAAAAAACCAGATGGAAGTATAGATAGTTATGAGAATGTACCTGATATGACTAATTGCAGAATAACAATTAAAGATGGAACTTTTAGTGATTATATAGCAGGCGAAATGAAAAGTCCGTTAGTCCAAGAACAATGGATACAAGCAGGCGTAGTGTTAAGCTCGATGAATGAAAAAGACTTAAAATATACTCCTATTGGTTCAGAAATGCAAAAAGGTGTTTTAACACAAAAGGACATTCAAGTAACAGCATTAGGTAGCAAAACTGGTAATGGTGTAAGTGTAGGTGGAATAAGTGGTAAAATGAATGATGGTAAATACGAAACAGATTCATCTAAAAATAACTATGCGAAAATTAAATTACAAATGAAAGTACCTGCTCATGCAGATGCTCAAGATAATAAATTTATAGTAAGAATTTATTACAATGTATAAGTTAATTAAAAACAAAACTCAATACAATGAGGAGGTAAAAATAAATGATAGAAAATAAACTTAATAATATATATCCATATTCTTTTAGTAGAGAAATGGATTTTATGTTTGCAGGAGAGTACCTAAATGGTACTCTTTTTTTTGAATATAATCCTGATAAAAATGAATATATAAGTGTTAAAGAAATTGAAAATAGAAATAACTTATTAAGATTTGGAACTGTTGGACATGGTATAAGAATTTATTTTGATATTCCAACGGGCAGTTTTTATATAAATGGTAATAAAATTGACTTTTTATATAAAACTAAAGATAAAGAATATACACTTACAAATAACTTTCAACTATATAATGATTTGATTTATTTTAAAAATGTATACTCAGACTTCAACACTAAAACAGGGTATCACGGAAGCTTTAATATATATGGATATAATTTAGGATATAAAACTAAAGTAATAAAAGATGATATAGAATTTTATTTCAAACCTATCTTAAATATTTCTCAAGATCAACCATTTAATTTTCAAATTAGACTAGTTTCAAATAAAGATTTAGATGGTGAAATAGTGATAAAAGTAAACAACTTTAAACAATATAATATATACGCACCTCTGCAAAAGGATAAAGGTGGACAACTCACTTGGATAGTAAGAAACTAAGGAGGTGAATTTATATGGCAAAAGTTAATATTGATATTGGTAAAGGCAGATTATTAGTAAATAAAAATAAAGATTTTGAATTTAGTTTTAAAATAGATAAACCTATCACTGAAGATTCAGATACATGGTATAAAGAATATATCTATTCAGAAAAAGAGTCTACAGGAAATGGTGATGGAAGTTTTATAAATTTTAATTTTGATGATTATATTAGAGTGGATAGTTTTGATGAAGATATAGATGATGAAGAAAAAGACATAGATAAATTAAGGGTTAATGGATTGGTTAAATTAGGATACAAATATAAAGTTGACTTTATAAATACAGATGGTTCGGTGCTACAAACTATCAAAGATTACCAAGATAAATTTACATATATAGATGTAAATGAAACTATAACTATTCCTATTAATTTGATAACAACATCTGTTAATTCATATAAAGTTAAGGTTGCAGTAATAACAGAAAACAAAAAAGAATTTTCTAAAGAAAAAGAAGTTATTTTATATAATGAAAAACCTACTATAATAGCTACGATAGATGCTGGGAAACTTCACTATGAAATAGACGATAGTGAAGGAGATTTGATAAAATATCAAATTAAACTAAATGGAAGAATAATATATCCTATAGATGGAGAATATACAGCATTTCAAAAGCCATTATCTAATAACCTATTAATTAAATCTACTGATATGATAGTAAATAAGTTAAATACAATAATCATAAATGTACAAGATAATTGGGGCGAGACTAATCAATTTATATATACATTTATGGGTGAATATACAGGGTTATTGTTTATTGATGATAAGAATAAATATTATTCTAACAATATAGGCGATATATTAAAAAAACTTGATTTTGGTAAGATATTGGCAGGTACTCGTAGCGATATGAAGTATGTATATATTTATAATAACTGTGGGCAAGATATCAAGGATTTATCTGTGTGCATTAATAAAAATAATTTTCCTAAAGAATTAACAATTCACTATGGATTTAATTTAGAAAATATTATGGATGATAATGAACAATTACATAAAGAACTGTTAAAAGACAAAGAGAAAATAAAATTATATTTACAAGTAGAACTAGGTTTAGAATTTGAATATAGCGATTTTACTTTTGAAATAGATACACAGGCTACACCTGTAAATGAGTGAGGTGTTAACTGTGAATAAGATATTTAAAAATAAAATGGAAGCTACCTTTAATGTAACATGGCATAAACACAATGATATATTACAAGGGAAAGTAAATGTAAGTGATAAAAACGATACATTACAAGGTAATGTTAGAATTCATAGAACACCTAAAAACAAAATGGAAGCAATATTTGAAGCTAATATTCCTACAAGAGAACATATTGCATTCAGTAGTATTAAAGATACATATGTAACAACTGAAAATAAGACTTTAAATTATGGAGATAGAAGTAGTTTTAAAATAGGAATGGATGATAAAGGCAATATATTTAGAAGTCTAATTCAATTTGATTTATCAAAAGTTCCTAAAATATATCATATATGTAGTATTAAGCTGAGATTATATTCATATGACATGAAAAGTTTCAATAACTTAGAGGTGTCATTACCTACTAATGATTGGGGAGAATATAATGTTGTATGGGGCGGGCAACCTTCTAGATCCCAAGTAGTAGATATAGTAAATTTAGAAAAAGACAAAACTATATATGATATTGATATAACTGACATAGCTTTAAAATGGTTATACAAAGATATAAATAATAAAGGTTTAATATTAAAAAGTTATGACGAAAACATCAAACAAGTAAAGCAATTTAGTAGTAGAGAAAGTGAAAACAAACCTCAATTGATAGTAGAATACATAGACGCAGACTTATTTAACGGCACTAATTCTGTAATGAAAGGCCACATGAGAGTTAGAAGAACCGAAACATCTGATTTGCAAGGTCAAATTGGTGTATTTAGGCATTCGGGCGATAGCTCACTAGATGGAATTATCCACACTCACAATATGAACGAACTAGAAGGGAATATCTCTGTCAGCTATCATAATGGTATAAATGGTCGTGTTAAAGTTTATCATCCAACATATAAGGTTGATTTGCAGGGTGATATGTTTGTTAGGAATGAATTACTTAGAGGAAGTATCAAAATTGCTAAACAAGATAGCATGATGGGAAGAATTACTGTTAAACCATTAGAAAAAATCAGTTTAGATGCAATTGGTAAAATTTCTGATCATAAAGAATTAGATGGTAAGGCTTTAATTTATAATTATAAAGATGATTCATTAAACGGTGAAGTAGATATATATTATAAAAATGAATTGTATGGTTGTGTAAAACCTACATATCGTACTTATAATGATATGCAAGGTCAGATAACTACTATATTAAAATCAGAATTAACAGGAAGAGCTAAAGTTAATCCAGTAGGTTTTAAAGGACAAATAAAAGTACAACCTGTTACTCAAATACAAGGACAAGTAAAAGTTATAGCATTAAGTCAATTGAATGGCCGTGTATTAGTTAATATGAAGACTGATCTAGATGGTCACGTCAAGGTACAAGCTATGGAAATTAGTGATATGTACGGAAGGGTAACAATCAATGAGATTGCTGAAGATAGAATTAATAAATTAAAAGTTTACGCTTTTATAATGTAGGTGGTGGTGAAATGGAAGATAATAAAATAATTAAAAAAGGATTAATATATAATTGTATCCATGAATGGAAATATGAAAATAACACTGAAGTTATCATAGTTAATGATAGCTTCAAATTTGTTTATACAAGAAAATGTGATAAATGCAAACAAGTAGAAAGAGTTATTTTAGATGAGTTTATTTTATAAATTAAAGTGTTTAAAAGGTTGAATTTATGGTAAATTATAACGTGAAAAATAGCGTAAACGAGAGTAAATAGAAGAATGAAGGAGGTAAAATATGAGTGTAAAAAAATATCTAATAAAACAAAATAACAATTATTACTCTTTAAAATCTTCATTTTATGAATTAGGGCAACCTAAAGATAATAATGAAAAAGAAGCTTTTTATAAAGAAAATGGAATTTACAATTTAAATACGTTAGTTGAGAAAAAGAATAGTAAATCAGTTAATTTAAAACTAGATAAAAATAATATTTATAAAACTGTTACAACCATTGATTTTAATGAAATAACAGATAAGATTGAGTATATTGATGAAGACAATAAAAAAGAAATTAAATATAATACTGAAAAATATCAATTATTAGACTTAGTTAAGAAAAAAATAGGAAGTAAATTTCAAATAGGTAAATGGGAAGAAAAATAAAGGAAGTGATTCAATGGAATATTTTATTAATGCAAATAAAAAAGAGTATGATGATGCTGATGGAAGCGTAAACAAGCCCTATAAATCTTTGAATGATTTATTAAATAATATTGACTGTAAAAAAGACTGTGAAATATTTCTAAGTAGTGGAACATATGAGGTAGACGAAACCATTCTTTCTAAGGGAGAAAATTGTACAATTACAATAAAAGGCAAAGACGATAAAACAACCTTAATACAAACAAGCGGTTGGTTTAGTAATTCGTGTGGTGGTAATAGTAGTTTTACATTAAATATCTTTAATTTAATCTATAATATAAAGACTGATTTAACTCAATCAAATTTAAATTACATATATTGTAATTTAAATTTTTATAACGTCGTATTTGATTCGATACCGAATAATGCTCATTCTGTATTTTTACCAGATAATTCAATAATTAATTTTTATAATTGTACAAAAACACAAGAATCAACAAAATTTTTAAGATGTACTGATGGAAAAATCAATTTATATAACTGTTACGGGTGCTTTACAAGTGGTTATGGTACTGAGCAATCACAATGGGACGCTAAAAACAATTTAATAGTTAAACAAACGAACTTAAATGATAAATTTAACATAATAGATAATAATTTAAATTCTACATATGGAGTATATAGTGGTTTATATAAATGGGCTAAAAAGCAATTTATGCTTGAACAAAACAATCAATTATATACGATAAAATCAGAGTTTTATAACAATTCAAGATCACAGTACAAGCCAATTACAGAAGTTACTGTTAATAATATTACTGATAAAGATTTTAAGAAATATGGTTTTGATGATATTGGCGATATAATGAAAACTATAGCCAAAGAAAATATGATTATGGAACGAGATGACGACTTAGGAAGTGGTATACAATTTAGTATCAGTCTTAATAATGCAATAAAAATAATAGATGATATATATTTTGGAGAGTGATCGAAATGAGCTTATGTTTTAGATATATTAAAATAAAAGTACAACAGTTAGCAAAAAAGGAAAGAGGAACAGATGAATGTAATGATTTAACAATTAAATTGAGTAATAATACTAACGATATTAATTATCAAATAATATCTACTAAAAAAAATGCTTTTAAATTACATGATGAGATTATTTTGGATATAGGTAAAATGAGTGATGTGTCTAGTATCTCAATAATGTCAACAGCAACTTCATATGGTAGTTCAGCAGTTGATAAAGTTAATATATTTATTGCTGAAAAGTTAGATGAGTGGTCTATGCTGTATAAAGATTTAATAATAAACTCTTCGGGTGATGGCTATTATGCAAAATATAGTAAAAAAATTAAAATAGATGCTCTATATTTTGAAAAATATTTTTTATTACAACAAATTAACACTAAACATATATTTAGTATTAATAATAATGAAATGGTGGATTTAAATCAACAAGTAATTGGTAAACAATTATATCTTGAAAAGGGATTTAATAATGTACGAGATATTAACAATTTAAAAAATATTAATTTAAATGATTTTAAGCTGATGATGTATATGGATACAAATATAAATATAAACAAAGTTAGCATAGCATGTCAGATAGAACCATATAGACCTATAGATGCTTTGAAAACTATAAATGACGGTACGTTTGATGTATTAGTTAAGGAGTTAGAAAATTAAAAAATTAATTAAATCATATTCATATTAAAATAATATAAAAGGAAGTGTTATATATGAGTCAAAAAACTGATAAATTCATTAATGATATTAAAAATGGTGCTATAATAACTCAAGAAAAATATGGACTATTAGCTTCTGTCAGCTGATAATACTGACAAAGACACCAGTATTATAAAAAATAACAAATCTAAAATAGTAAAGAATTAAGTCGTTAAATATAATTAAAACCGCTAGTAACTAATACTAGCGGTTTTGTGGTGGTATGTATAGATTTATACCAGTTTCATAATACAAACAAGATTCAAAACATTTAAATTTAACATTAAAAAATTTAGCAAAATTATGCTAATTTGATTATATACCCTTCGTATTTTAATGTCAAGTTGAGTATTATTTTATAAAAGTTGAAGAATCGCTACTCACTCTCAAAACTATAAATTATAGTAAGTTTTATGTATAATAAATTTTACAGATATCTAAACCTAAATAAATGCAAAACCTCTAGTAAATTATTACCGGGGGTTTTGCATTTATGTCCATTGATTCATATAAGTATTAATAATACAAACAAAATTGGGAATTCTTTGATTCAATATTAAAAGTTTTAGCAAATTTGTAATAAATTCATTATAACCCCTTTTTACTATTTTGTCAAATTTAGAATTATTTTCATAAAAATTATAGAATAAAGTCTATTGAGATATTACTTTTTAAGAATATTTAAAAGTATAATTAAATAATATTCTATAAAAGAAATACTTTATATAATAACAGTTTGATTAAAAATCATTATGTAAAGCTAAATCAGAGGAAGCTTTAATTAGAATTGGGAAACTAAAAAAAACTAAAAGATATTTATAGGTGATTTAATTGCATTAATATCTAAACAAAATATTGAATAAAAAAACTAATTAGAGGAATATTAATTAATAAATTTATTAAATCTGTAGAGGAGTTGCTTTTATGAGTTTAAATCCATTTGAAGAAAAACCGGTTTGTGTAGAATCTACAATTGAGGATTGGAATAAACTATATCCTGAAAAATATGATAAAAATGAAGTGGATCCATATACCAAAACTCGTATAATTTTAATGAACGGCACAGAATTTGAAGCTACTTGGTTCTCACATCAATTTTCACGTCATTGTGATAATAATGATATAAGACGTGAATTGGCTCTTATGAGAAGGGTAGAACAGCAACAACAAAAAAAGATAAGTAACTTAAGACCCCTAAATGAAACTATATTAGAAACAACTATAAGTTATGAACAACTTGCAGTTGATTTAACTTGTGCTCTTGCAAAAAGTGAGAAAGATTTAGATGTAAAAAATGCACTTAATTTTGCATTACTCGAAGATTTTGACCATCTATATAGGTATGCAGATTTACTTGAGATGGAACAAGGTGTAAAGGCTGAAAAATTAGTAGGACATTATACAGAAATTATGCCAGGAAGACCTACAATATCACATCATCGTCATCCATATGATTCTATGAAAAGATCTACTGATTCCAAAAAAGCTGATTTATTGACAAATCTTAATATAGGAATTATAACTGCGGCAGAACAACAAACAATGAACTATTATATGAATATTAGTTCTTTATATAAAAATGACATAGGTAGAAAACTATATTTAGAAATTGGAATGGTAGAGGAACAACATGTTAGCCAATATGGAAGTTTAAAAGATACTAGATGTACATGGCTGGAGGAACTTTTAATGCATGAATATACAGAATGTTATTTATATTATTCATGCTACGAAGATGAAAAAGATGAAAATATAAAGAAAATATGGGAACAATGTTTTACTCAAGAAGTTGCTCACTTACATAAAGCGGCAGAACTTTTGAAAAAATATGAAAATAAAGATTGGCAACAAGTTATACCAAATGGTACATTCCCAAAATTACTCAATTTAGGACCAAATAAGGAATATTTAAGAGAAATATTAAAGACTGTAAGGTTAACAGCTAAAAGAGAAGATTATGCTGAAGTAAATACACTTCCTAATGATTATGATTTCTTTAAATATCAAAATCTTGTAAATAAAAATATTAATGATGTTTCAAGTCATGTAGTTATAGATGATTATATAAATAAAAAGGGAATGGATTATAGATTTGAAGAATCTCCTAATCCAATAGATGAACTTAGAGATAGAAAATGTGATAATACAACAGTTGGTAGAACTAAATGATTTTTGTAAAATGCACTTTACGTGATTTTTAATTTATGTATAAAAAATAATATAATTTTATATGCTTTTCATACTATTCTTTGGTTAACTTTTAACTTTAGGAGTTATGGAAATAAGATGAAAAATTATTAGAAATAGATTTTTAAGTTGCTTATAAAATTTTAAAACGCTAAAGTCCTACAGAATAGATTTTCATAATCTGTTCCATAGGACTTTTTAAAATTGTATAATATGCTAAATTAGAACTGTTTTTATAAAAACAGAAAATCAATTGTGTTATAAATTTAAATTTTAAAATTATTTTAAAGTATGATTATGAGAATGAATTTGTTTTTAAAATTATAAAATTGTATAAAACAATATTTTTAAAATACACTTTTCAATCTATTGTTTCTGATGCATTGTAATTATTAAAATTCCATAATCATTCAACAGAATATACAATTCTGTTGAATCTTTAGACAAGCTTATGATATACTAATATCAAGGGTTTAAGTATATTGAAGGAGTTTTAAGATTATGATAAAAAGGTTAGATGAATTTATTGAATACTTATATCAAGAAGATAAAGGTGAAAAAACTATTTATACTTATAAAAATGATATTAAAAGATTTATAGAATATTTTCAAAAAAATAAATTAGAAGTAAATACAATTGAATTAAGGAAGTTTAAAGACTATTTATTACAAGGATTACAGCTATCCCCTAAGACAGTAAATAAAAATATAGTAGCTATTAGAAAATACTTAGACTTTATACATATCAATGATGTTAATATTAAAATGATAAAGATTCAAGATCAAGGATTCTTAGATGATATACTGACTAATAGTGAAGCTATGAGAATGATAAAAGAAGCTGATAAATCACATGATTTAAGGGCTAAGGCATTCATATGTACATTATATTATACAGGTATGAGAGTTAGTGAAGCTATTTCAGTATTGGTAAAAGATATTGATGAAGATAGCATTAGAATACTTGGAAAAGGTAAAAAGTATAGAACAGTGTTAATTCCTAAAAAACTCCAGAGAATATGGGGAGATTATATGACTGTTAGAGTAAATAATAGTGATAAATTATTTACAGGTCAAAGAGGTGGAATCAGTAGATTTACCGCTTTAAACATGGTGAAAAAATATGGTGGAAAGGCTAAAGTAAAAAAGGATAAGGTATATAATCATGCATTTAGACATCTATTTTGCATGAATTTAGTTGATAAAGGAATACCAATAGATGTAGTAAAAGATTTAGCAGGTCATGCCTCAATCTTAACAACAAATATATATACTCGAAGAAGTAAAAAACAATTATTAGATGTAATAAATCAATTTTAGAATAGCTTAAATGCTATTCTTTTTTGTTGTGTAAAAACAATAAACATATGGAAAATAAATTAAAAAGTAATTAAAATAAGAGGATGGTGATTAAATTGCAATACAAATTAGTTTATAAATGCTTTAGTAAAAATCAAAAAGATTATTTAAAATCTAAAGGGCATAAATTCTTATTCAAAGGGTTACATCCTATAAATCATAAAGCATTTTGGGTATTTGTAAATGATTTTGTACTAGAACAAGATTTAAAAGAATGGAAAAGAAACAATCCAAGATTTAAGAATGACAATAAATTAAAATAGAATAACTAAAAATATTAAGGAGTGTGATTTAATATGGGTAGAGGAACTGTATATAACCCTATGGTTACAGAAGAAAAATTAAAAATGGTAAATGAAGACAATGTTGACTTATTAAATGAGTTCGTGGAATTTTTACAAAGTACAGACAAAAGTCCGTTAACAATTAGGAACTACGTAAGTGATATACAAATATGCTTTATATGGTCTTTAGAGCATAATAAAAATAAATTTTTTATTGATTTTACTAAGAGAGACATAATGAAATATCAAAATTATATGCTTAATAAAATGAATTTAAGTTCTAACAGAATTAGAAGATTAAGATCAGCTATATCAAGCATGAGTAACTTTATAGAAGCTATGCTTGACGATGAATACCCTAATTATCGTAATATAGTTAATAAAATACCCGCCCCAGTAAAACAAGCTGTAAGAGAAAAAAGCATATTTGAAGATGAAGAAATTCAAAAATTATTAGATTATTTAGTAGATAAAAAGCAATATCAAAAGGCTTGCGTACTTGCATTAGCATGGGCTAGTGGTTCAAGAAAGTCAGAATTACTTAGATTTCCTGTTTCTTATTTTATTCCTGAAAATATAAAATACGGTTCTTTATACAAAACACCAGAAAAAATTAAAACTAAAGGAAGAGGAAGTAAAGGTAAAATGATATATAGATATGTTTTGATCTCTAAATTTCAGCAATATTTAGATTTATGGTTGGAACAACGTAAAGAACTAGATGTAACCTGCGATGAATTATTTGCAATAAAAAGAAAAGGTAAATGGATACCCATGCAGATAACTACATTAGATAGTTGGGCAAAATTATTTACGAAATTACTAAATAAGGATTTTTATTTCCACTCATTAAGACATAATTTTTGTACATTTTTATCCCAATCTAATATTCCTGCATCTGTAATTAAAGATATTATAGGTTGGGAAAATGTCAGTATGGTAGAGGTATATGACGATAGTGAAGTAGATGATAAATTAGGAAAATATTTTGGAAAAGACGGTATTAAGCAAGTCACAAAGGGGGATTTATCTAATCTTTAATAAACAAATTTAGAATTAAAATCAAATTAAAAAATCATAACAAAGAAAGGAGGTTTTATAATGAATAGTGAAGAATTATGGCAACAAAGAACCCAAGATGACATCGAAAATAATAAAAGTGCAATTAAAGATCACGAACTTAGGATTCGTCAATTAGAAGAAAATAAGATTAGAATGGAGTTACAACTAAATGAAATTTCTAAAGGTCAAATAGAATTAAAAAATTTAATGTATGAAACCCAAAAAGAGAATCGCAAAACATCTGAATTGATGATGACTAAGGTGACAGATACTCTAACCTCTACATTTAAATCTACCATTAACACTGATAACAATATTAAACTTACAGATAGAAAGGAATTCTGGGGTATTGTAGGAACTATTATTGGTATAGGAGTTATGATTGCACAATACTTCTTTACTAAATAACCATAAATGAAACAAATAGGGGGTGATAACAAATTGAGCAACAATATGATTAATAAGCAAAATCTACTTACATATTTGATACAAAACTTAGAGAAAGAGAATTATGCTGAAGATATGCTACATAATGAGTATACTTATAATTGGATACAGGGATATAAAAGAGGGATTTTATCTACAATTGAGTTAATAAACAGATACATAGAAAAAGAGAACTAGCATAAGTCTAGTTCTCTAAGTCTATAAAATAGTTAATAAAAAGTCCCTTATATATGTATAATACCAAACTTATTCTAATATATCAACAATAATTTCCATTCTAGGATTTTCTTTATCATAGTCTCCCATTATAATTAAAGGATTTAGATGTTTGTAATCATCGTCAACTAGCATACCACTTTCAACTAGTGGATCTAATAGAAACTTTGGACTTTGGTTGTCATTATCTCTACGTCTTCTATTTCCATAATAGTTCTTCATTGTAATTTGAAATTTCTCTATATGTAAATTCTCATATCCTAGTTTATTAACCAACCACAATCCAAACTCCTTCCATTTACTTTTCATATTTCTCATGGTCATTCTATTAATAGCCCATACATTTATAGACGGATGAATTGGACTTTTAAATGGTTTGTTTCTTGCCCTAGGATGTTTTTTAAAATAATACTCCTCATATTCTTGCAATAATTTATTATCTATGGTTAATATATATTGTTTTTGGTTTTTGTTATCAATGATAAAGCAACACTCCTTTTAAATTAAATATTAAATAACACATGTCAACGTAAAGTTTACATTTTAAATTTACTTAACATAATACTTATTATGAAAACTAATTTCTTTTAATATATTAGTCTCATAATGTTTCTTTATCATTAATTCATTTTCTAAATTATGAACTACAGTATAAAATTCTTCAAACCTAGTAATTCTATATCCTATAAATCTCCTGTTTCCCACATCCCCATTCCAACTTTGATTAAATATACAGCCTATTCCTCCATTACTTATAAAAGAAAATATATGATCTAAATTATCATCAAGTAATATTCTATTTGATTTGGCTAACAATCCTTTGTTATGAGTAAATACTAAGTTTTCATCAGTGCTAAACCATTTAAAATATTGTTGTAACCATTGTATCTTTTCTTTTATACAATAATCAGAATCATATTGAGGATAGGTGCAAAATATTATCTTAAATCCTTCCTCATGTAATTTATTTAAAGTTTTAATTGAATTCTCTGTTGGTCTAGGATTAATAAAAGTTCCTTTTTTAATTAACTGTTGTTCAAAATATGACTTATATGCTTTCTTGCAATCTCCCCACCAATAAGATTTATTATCTTGCCAATTCATATTATCATCAAAATCTTTGTTGTATTGATTAACTACAAATTCAGATAGATTAACTAATACATCGTCCATATCACATATTATTTCTAAATTTTTATTGTGTATATTTATGTTTTCCATTACTTATAAACCACCTTTCATCCCCTATATAATTATTTTTATTGTATAGGGGATTTTTTATTTTTTGTAAAACTAATTTAATATTAATCACATATATTTTAATTTTATTTTATTAATTCTCTTGTTTTGTTAATTTGATTACTTTGTCATTCTTTTGCCTTGTATTATATATGAAATTACCTTGAGTATTTCTATTACCCTTTAAATATTCAGTCATAGATTCTTTACCATTTGGAGCCACATCATTAAGCATAATAAACTTAGATTTACCTTTTTCAGTTTCAATATTAAAGTTATCGTCTACTGTTACACCTATAATTGAAGCTATTATTTTATTAGTTTCAATATCAATTTTCATTCCGGATACACCCTGAGTATTTCTTGATTTGGTAGGTCTAATTTGAGATGTATTGATAATTAATGATTTACCCTCTTGTGATACTAATAGAATATCTGTATCATTGGTTATTAGTTGGATAGATACTATTTTACTATCAGTATTGTATGCACTCATTGGGATTTGCCTATTTTGTTTAGGCTTATATGTCTGTAAATCTGTTCTAGCAATATATCCATTTTCAAATACTGATACAACTGACCCCTTATAATCTTTAGTAGTTGATATGTAAATTACTTCTTCATCATTTTCAAGATGTTCACCTAATAGATTAGGTAAGAAGTCACCATATGTTGAAGGTTTGTGTTCATCTAACTCATATACTTTACGAATTAATACATTACCTTTATTAGTGAATAACAATAAGTCATCTTTGTTGTTGCATTGATGAAATTGTAGTATTTTATCATCATCTTTTAACTTTTGAGATTGTGAAAATACTCTATTTTTCTTTATGTATTGTTGTTCTGTAAGGACTAGAGTAGGATTAAAATCTTCTATCTTTATATCTTCAAGTGTTACACTAGGTATATCTTCAACATTAATAATTTCTGTTTTTCTAGGTATTTTATATTTGTCTCTTATATTTTGTAATTGTTGAATTATAATATTGTTTATACGAGTTTCATCATTTTGAATATTTTTCAAGTCAGATATTTCCTGTTGTAATGCTGTAATTTGTTGCTCTGTAATTTCAATTATATTGTTTTTGTTTAATTTTTTTAATTTGATATTTGACACATATTCGGCTTGCTCTTGATCTATCTTAAAATATAATTGTAATTGTTTTATCATGTCATCATCATCTATAGCATTTCGTGTAATGTGAACCAAAGCATCTATATCAGTTAGAATAATTTTAAATGCGTTTAATAAATGTAATTTATGTTCTTTATCTTTCTTATCATAATTAGAAACTCTTGATATACACATTCTTCTGAATTTTAACCATTCATCTAAAATTCTCTTGATACTTAATACCCTAGGTATCTTGTCTAAGCATACTATATTCATATTTAACGAGTATGAATCTTGTAATTTGGTATTTGCATATAATTTTTCCATTAATAATTCTATATTTGTGTTTTTCTTAATTTTAATTGTAATAGACATCCCTTTTCTATCCGTACTATCAATAACATTAGTAATATTTCTAATAATATTATCTTTACTTTCTCTGCATAGAGTCTTTATATCTTTAACTATTGATTCTCTATTGGTTGTATATGGTATTTCTGTTACAATAATCTCATTATCTTTCACTCCATATTTTGCACGTAAAGTAACGCTACCTTGTCCCGTTTCGTATATTTGATTTAATTTATCAACATCTCTAACAATAAATCCTCCAGTGGCAAAATCAGGACATAATAAATAATCAGATACGACAATATTTGTATCTTTAATATATGCAATAGTTAAATCACAAACTTCTTTAAGATTAAAACTAGGAGTAGCTGAAGCCATACCAACTGCAATGCCTTTATTTGCATTAACTAACACGTTAGGGAATGTTGTTGGTAAAAGAATAGGTTCTTCTTTCTCTCCGTCAAAATTAGGTACAAAATCCACAGCATTTTTATTAATACCATGAAAAAACTCTTTGTTAATATTACTCGCTCCTGCTTCTGTATATCTCATATGTGCATTTTGTAACGACTTAGAAGTATGTTGACCAAAGTTTCCCTTACCATTAACATACGGATATAATAAAGTATCCTTCTGCGCCATTCTAACTAAGGTTTCATAAATACTACCATCTCCATGTACATTTAAAGACATATTTGAACCCACTATATGAGCTGATTTAGTTCTTTTATTGTATAAATTACTTTCATGTAATGTCCACAACAGTTTTCTATGTGCAGGTTTAAAACCATCTATTGAAATAATAGCTCTTTCTTTAATAACTTCAATAGCATAAGGTAAATAATTTTCATTTAATACTTTTACTATGTCTTTTTCTTGTTCATTATCAAAGTGTTCTATGTAATCGAAATTAGATGTAATTACTTCTTTCCTAGGTTTTACTTCATCACCTAACCATAGTTCAAATGTATTAGCCATTTTTTCAACATCTTGTACTGTCACCCTTGTAATTTTTCTAGTCTTAGGGTTCATCATTGTTTCAGCAATAATATCACTGTCAACTTCACCTAATCCCTTGTTTCTTTCCGGTTTATCATATTTAATACCCTTTTTACTCAATTTTTCCAATATGGTAATTTTTTCTTCTTCAGTGTATGCATGATATACTTTATCAGCAGTAGTAATTTCATACAATGGCGATTCTGCAATATAAACATATCCATGTTTAATTAATGTTGGTGCTAATCTATGTATGGCTGTTAACATTAAACAACGAATTTGAAAAGCATCTGTATCTTGGTCTGTAGCTAATATAATTTTACTATAATTTAAATTGTTTTCATCAAAGGTGTTTAAATCCTTATTATGTTTGGATTTTATTTCTATACCACAGCCCAAGTATTGAAATAATTCTCTAACTACTTTATTTTTAAATATTTTTTCAAAATCGGCTTTTAACAACGATAGCATTTTACCACCTACATGATAACACGCCTGAAACTTGGAATTTCTCCCCATGACTATACTACCTTGAGCTGACGATCCCTCTGCTAAGTATAATTCTGTGATACTCTTATCATTTGAAGTGCAAGCATAAAAATTATCCGTATCATCAAAATTTGATTTTGTTTGTAATGTCTTTTTTATATTCAATTTTGTTTTCTCAGCTTTATCGTTAGCACGTTTATTAATTAATATTTGATTAACAACTCTATCAGCTTCAAGTTTGTTTTCTATGAAATATAATTTTAGCTTTTCTTTTAATGATTGATTAGTAAAATCTTTAATAAATTTATTATCTATACTTAATTTTGTTTGATTTGCATAACTTGTCATAGTTGAAAAACTAGAAATTACACATATTAAACTATCTTGTATATCAGTAAATTTTATTTTGCTTTCATTCTTATTAAATAAATTATTATCTTTAGCATATTCATTTATTGCATATGTAAAAGCTAAATTAATAGCGTCAGCAGTTGAACCACCCTGTAATAGTTCTGAACTGTTATGATAATATTCTAATTTATTGATTTCATTATTAAATACTAAAGCAATTTCATAATTATAATCATATTCAGGTTTATCTACCTTATCTCTTCCTTTTCCTTTATCAGTAAAATAAATAACATCACTAAAGTTATTATCATCTGAAATAGTCTTAATATAATCCTTGATCCCACTTTCGTAATAATGAGTATATAACTTATCTTCCTTTTCATCATAAACTTCTATTTTTAATCCTTTGTTAACCATAGATTGTTTATCTAGTTTATCATTTATCCAATCTATTGATATATCTATATTTGTGAATACTTCTAAGTCAGGCTTGTAATGTATATATGTACCTGTTTTACTTTCTGTATTAGATTCTACTAATAAAACTCTTTCCCCTTGTTCTTTGGTAAATAAGTTATCATCATCTCCACATATAAATTCTTCTGTTTCCTTATCAATAGGTCTGCCTTTTTTACATTTAACAGTATACTTTTTACCATCTTTATAAGATATTACTTTCATATATTCAGAAGCATATTGAGAACTACATAAACCTAAACCGTTTATTCCTAATGCAGTAGAATTTGCATCATAGTTATCTCCCGCATATAGAACTTTTAAAGCTAAGTCCCAGTTATAAGCATTTTCTTTATCGTTCCAATCCATAGGTAACCCATCTGCATGGTCAATTATTGTATAACTTAAATCTTCATATTTTATAACCTTTATGTAATTTCCAAATCCTTTACGGTGCCTATCTATACTATTGCTCACTATTTCAAATAATGTATGTTGACAACCTCTTATATCATCTGATCCCATCATAACAGATACTCTTTTTCTTACTCTTTCTGAACCTTTTAGTCTTTTTAAATCTGCCATTAAATCGACCCTTTCTTTTAACTTATTTTTTAATTTATTTTCAAATAAAGATATTCTATTATCTTATTTGTTTATAGTTTATATATAAATTAGTGATTCGTCCCGTAAATACATTACGGGAATTCACTAATTTATAATACATATAATCAATTATTTCTAATAATCTCTGTTAGCTAGTAACAATACGTACATCCAACTCTTTTAATATATATTTTATCGGATTACATATATTTCTACTCGAACAACCAGACATTAAAAGACCTAAAGTATGGTTGCTTGGATCCAATAACAACGCTCCTGAGTCACCAGAGCTACCTATATTGGTAGTTACTATTTGTTCCTTAAATAAAAATTTCTCTTCTGTTGTAGCTGAGTGCACTTCAGCAGTAGCATTTATACCAATTATTATTCCTGAAGTTAATTCAGTACTATATCCTACTTTCTTTATTGATTGATCCAATCTAGGGACAATTGGTTCCTGTGGTATTCCAACAAAAGCAATTCTAGGAGATACTAAAGACTTGTTTATCACTTTAGCAATAGCACAATCTGCATAGTTAGTGGGTCTTCTTAGTGTTCCAATAGGCTTTTTAGGGATAAATTTTGATAGAATAGCTACTACATCCGTTTTTAATCTTCCACCATATGCATAGCTAGGCTGAATTATTTTAGTCCCTATTGGAGCTTTATTATTATTCGCAAGAACATGATTGTTACTTAATATATAATAATCATTTTTATTGCTAACTAGGCACCCAAGTGTACCTCCTGCGAACACTTCATGTTCGTTTGCTATAATATACCCTCCAATAGCTGGACGAACCTTTTGTGTTAAAGAGCAACTATTTAAAATTCCTGTTTGTACTACATCTGTTGGAATTCCTTTATATAAATTAGGGATTAAATCCTGAGAATTTAATTCATTACTAAAAAGTTTTCTGCTTACAAATACTTGAATACATAGCTGATTAGTACGAAATCCACCTTTAACCTTATAGCTTAAACATATACCTACTACATTTATAAGTGCTATTATGGGAATGCAAGAAAGTGATCATTTAAGGATGTAAGAATTAGATTTATGTATAATACTATAATTACCAACATTTAAACTGGAGGTAATTATGATTATACAAATGAATATTAATTCTGAAATACAAATAGATAAGTTAGAGGATCTTCATAAATTAAATTTAATTATGGAGGAAAATAATTTGAAAGTAAATAAAAGTCAAATAGCTAGAGAACTTGGCGTTGATCCACGCACCGTAGGTAAATATTTAAATGGATATGTAAAACCTACTACTAGAAATCGTAAATCTAAAATAGACCATTTTGAACCTATTATCAAAAAACTTCTTGGTAAAGATTCTATTCAAATATTTTATTATAAACGGATTCTGTGGCAGTATCTTAGAGATAACTATGGATTAGATTGTGCTCAATCTTCTTTTAGAAGGTATATCTCCAATCATCCAGAATTTAGTCACTATTTTAAATTAGCAGAAGAAAAGGAACATCTATCGAAGGCTGCGCCTATGAGGTATGAAACAGGTAAAGGTAAACAAGCACAACTAGATTGGAAAGAAAACATAGAATTTGTTTTAAATACCGGAGAAATTATTAGTGTTAATGTCTTTGTATTAATACTTTCATATTCGAGGTTTAGAGTGTACAAGTTATCTCTCGATAAAACACAAGAAGTGTTATTTTCTTTTCTTGATGAATCATTTCAAGCTTTTGGAGGAGTTCCGGAGGAACTATTAACGGACAATATGAAAACTGTTATGGATTTACCTAGAACTAATTATTCTAAAGGAAAAGTAAATAATAAATTTCAACAGTTTGCAAAAGATTACGGCTTTAAAGTTCACCCTTGCGTAGCAGGTAGACCTAACACCAAAGCCAAAGTAGAAGCTCCTATGAAATTATTAGATGAAATAAGAGCATATAATGGAACATTAAACTATGAGCAATTACACAAACTTGTTTCAGATTTAAACAATAGAATTAATAGTAAATGTCATACATCAACAGGTAAAATACCAATATTACATTTACAGAAAGAAAAAGATTTCTTATCAAAACTGCCTAAAGATCAGATAAGAAATCTTTACAAAATAACCACCACATCTGTTAAAGTAAATAGTCAAAGCATGATTTCATACAAATCAAACCAATATTCTGTCCCACCAGAATATATAGGTAAACGACTAAAACTTCAAGTATATGATCATCAATTACATGTGTATTATAGCACAAAATTAGTTACTATTCATGATATACAAAATCAAAAATTAAATTATCATGCAGAACATTATGCTGAGATTAGTGCTTTAACAATTTAATAAAAGCTCATATGAAATGATGAAGAAAGCTAGGACAAAATTTAAATTTAATAGGAGAGGTATATAAAATGAATAGTGCATATACACAACTTATAAAAATCTAGAGTATTAAAATTTAAACAAATGATTAATCATTTAGACGAAGTCATTGATTTTTCTACTAAAAATAATTTATCCTTTGTTGATGCTCTTATTAAGCTTACAGCTTATGAAATAGATTTTAAAGAAGCAAATATGATTAAATCTATGGTAAAAGTAGGCGCTTTTCCTCATAAAAAAGAGGTTAAAGACTTTGATTTCAGCTTTCAACCTAGCATTAATAAAGATCAGATATTAGATTTTTTAACATTACGCTTTCTAAATACACAAGAAAATATAGTTTTCCTAGGTCCTAGTGGAGTAGGAAAAACGCACCTTGCTACATCTATAGGAATTGCGGCAGCAAAACGTAGATATAGTACATACTTTATTAAATGTCATGATTTATTACAGCAATTAAAACGTGCAAATTTAGAGAATCGATTAGATTCTAGACTTAAACATTTTAGTAAGTACAAGCTCCTAATAATAGATGAATTAGGCTATCTACCGATAAATAAAGAAGACTCTAAGTTATTCTTCCAACTCATTGACATGCGATATGAGAAAAAAAGTACAATTTTAACAACTAATATAAATTTCAATGCTTGGGATGATATTTTTTATGATCCTATCATCGCAAATGCTATATTAGATAGAGTTTTGCACCATGCTCATGTTGTACCTATTAATGGAAAGTCTTATCGCTTAAAAGATCACTTTAAAGATGACGATGAGTAAAAAACTACACCCTTAAATGATCGGAAAATTTCATTATTATCTTGACGTTTATAACATTTGCTTTGTTTAAAAAGTACTCATACTCGCAATTGCATATATGAGCAACTTCTTTTTCCAATTTATCTTGCTTGCAGTCATCACTGAAAGACATTATATAACCTCATTTCAATTAGTAGTTTACAGTATATTATATTGGCTATATTCTTAATTAATGATTAAATACTATCTATATAATTTATAGTTCTTTCTAGTGATGGCTATGTAACTTTCGTTCCTCTTGATATTTACTTATAAATAGTTTTTAAATTTATCATGAAATTTACATCTTAAAATTTGTTCATATTTTGAATATAAATTAGCGAATACTAGTAATATGCTACGATATGAATGGCTAATTTATAATACATATAATCAATTATTTCTAATAATAATCTTTACTAGTAACAAGACGTACATCCAACTGCTTTAAAACAATATCTATTGGATTACATGTACACTCAGTCTTGCTACTACTCATAATAAGACCTACAACATAGTTATTTTTATCTAATAATACAGCTCCAGAATCACCCTGAGTGCTCATGCTAGTTGTACTTATTTGTTCTCTAAATAGTGCTCTTTTTTTTAAGTCAGGATAGCCCACTTGAATAATATCATGTATGCTTGTTATTTTTCCAGTAGTTAATTCAGTTTTAAAACCGACTTTTTTCACTTCTTGGTTTAATCTTGGAACTATTGTACCATTAGGTGTGCCTATGAAAGCAATTTGAGTTGTTACTAAAGACTTGTTTATCACTTTAGCAATAGCACAGTCTGCATAGTTACTAGGAGCTTTAATGATTCCTTCAAATTTTATAGGAATAAATTTTGAAAGAATTGCTACTACATCTGTTTTAAAATCTCCCCCAAATGCATAACTAGGTTGTATTATTTTATTTCCTAATGGAGCAAAGTTAGTACTAGCAAGAACATGATTGTTGCTTAATATAAATAAATTTTTTCCATCCGTAACTAAACATCCTAATGTACCTGAATGCACAGTATCGTATTCGTTCCCTATAATATACCCTCCAAGAGTTGGACGAATCTTTTCTGTCAAAGAACATGCGGTAAAATGTCCTGTTTCCTTAACATCTGTTTGAATTCCTTTATACATTAATGGAACCATGTCATTACTACTTAGCTGATTTTGAGCAAATTTCCTGCTTACAAATACTTGAATACATAGCTGATTAGTATAAAATCCATTTTTAACTTTATACCCACAACCAACCCCTACTACATTTGCTTTGTTTAAAAAGTACTTATATTCACAATTACATATATACGCAATTGATTTTTCCAATTTATCTTGTTTACAATAATCACTGAAAGACATTATATAACCTCATTTCAATTTATTAGATAACTATATATTTATATTAGTTATGCTTCATCTTAATGAGTATAAGTTCTCTTACTTTTTTAACTCTGGATGATAATAGTGATGACCGCACACAGGAACATAGTACTCCTCTAGATCACTATTTACATTTCCTATTTGAATAGTTTCACCACTATATACAGGTTGTCCATTCACCACTCTTAGATTTTGAGTAGCTTTCTTATCGCAGTATTCGCATACATCTTTAATTTCTTCTATCTTATCTGCATAGAATAACATTGCCTTACTTCCTTCAAATAGCTCTCCGTCTATATATGTATTTTTCAACCCATATCCTAACGTTGGTATATTTAATTTGTGTACTATTTTATGCAATTGTTTAGCTTGTTCTTTTGTAATAAATTGGACTTCTTCAACAAATACTGCATGAATAATATCTTTAGAATTTAGTGTGTTGACTAATTCAAATAAGTTCTCATTTTTATCAAAATCAATACATGAATGAGAAATTCCTACTCTACTTTCAACAATGTTAGGTTTGGATCTAGTGTCTATTTTAGGTTTTAATACTATAACCCTTCTATTTTTTTTATCATAATTATGTACTGCCATTATTAAATTTGCTGATTTAGCTGAGTTTAACACTCCGTATCTATAATATAATTGTGCCATATATTTAATACTCTCCTTCATGTTTATTTATTACTTTAATTTATTTATTATAATTTATCTTAGAAGACTCCTATCTAGTATTTTAAGATAATAATATCCTTAATGTTATTATCTCTAACTTTATTAAATACTCTGCACAAGCTAAAGCTTGGCAGGTTCTACTTCTATCAATTCTCTTTTTAACTCTCACTTAATTACAAAATTAAGCTACAACATTTAAACTATTGAATTGATTATCTATAGACTTTCTTGCCAATAGTTGCAACCAACTAATTAACGACAAAGGCACGATTCTAATACCTTATTTTATATCTATATTCCCATACTACTTAATAATCTATTTTTACAATTTTTTAATCTTATTATTTCTATATCATCAATATTATCTTTAGTAACCTTATAATGATATGTTGGTTTAGATATACAAAATACGTATGCACACTCATCATTTATATAATCAATAATTCCATATAATCCATACCAATCCGAGTTTTTATTAACTATTTTAACTATGGTCTCATTCTGATTTAAACTATCTAGTTGCAAATTATCACGTCCTTTCTATTTATAAGTGTTCCTCTTTTATAAATATATAAAAATGTTATAATAAAATTTATAGCTATATTATATAATAATAATGTGCTTTAAATTTCATCTACCAATTTTCTTAATATCAACTTGCATATCTATCCCATATACTCTAATATAAAAGGAAATATGCAAGTTGATAAGATTATTTATTGTTTATTTTTCTTATCTAAATATATTTTGTACATTTTCTCAAAACATTTATCTAAAGTTTCATAACAACCTAAACTATTCTCTATTTCACCTATAATGTATTGATTTAAATAACAAGTCTGATTATTAAATGATGCTTGTTTAGGATCAGGTATTGTTCCTAATCTTATATCGTCTACCCATGATATAACCCCCCAGTATTTATCTGGCTCATATTCACACATAGTTTTAAACCTTCCTATTTCACCACATACTCCATCATCCATAGGAGATTGAGTATGTGCTAAACTAAACTGACAAGTTCTAAGCTCCCTATCATCTCCGTCCGCTATCATTTTGTTTGTTATCATAAAGTCTGTTGTAGTCTTATCATTAAACTCAGCATGTTGTGGTAAATAATATTTTAAGTTCATGTTTTCACATAAATCTGCTAATATCTCCAATCCTAACTGACCTAAATTTTCAAACAAAAATCCACTTGCAAGATAAACTTTTACCTCATTATTAAAGTTATATTTTAGTCCTAAATCTGATAACCCTTGTTTGCTTATAAATTCCTTTAACTTATTATTAAAATTGTTTAATTTCATACTTGAGCCCTCCATATATTTAATATTTTTATTTATGTTTCTAAAAATGCATTATCTATTATCATTATTAATGACTTGTTACTACATATACACTAATACTTGAATTAGTATAGTTATTCCAAGTAATGCATTAACAGTTTGTCCTATAAAAAATGCTTTCTTTTTAGTACTTTTCATTATATGAAAAGCATTTATATCTATTCCTACTAATCCTATGCTAAGTATAATCCAAAACCATAATGATTGACTTGTAACATTATGAGTGCATAATATTTTAATTATTTGTGGTAAATATGATATAGCTAATAATGTTGACGACACATATTGTATCAATTCAAATTTATCGTAACCTGGAATTCTACTTTCTTTCTTTATTTTCATAAATTCTGCTCCTTAACTTTTATTATATATTTTAAACTTACTTTATTTTTTGAATTTTAATTAATTCTTTTATTAGTTGTTTAAACTAATAAAATCAGCATTTTATTGTCCTCTATATGTACAATAATTCATTAATTGATATTATGTCAGGTTTCTTTATTAGATTTAATAAAATCCTTAATATTTTCATTGCTTCCCCCTCCTTAATTAATTCTTAATAATTTTATTTTTATTTTTTAATAATCCAACTCTTGTTTTAATCCAATAATGCTTACAGTTAGTATTATAGTAAGTTATGAGTCTAGTTACATTAATATTGTTATTTACTTTCATCATCCCCTTTAAATAAAACATTGCCTTTATTGATATTTTATTTTAATTTATTTTTAAATATCTGTATTAACTTCCCAATGATAGTAATTCTTTACTTAACATTTCTATTTGAATTTTTATTTCTTGTTTACGTCTTTCTTTAATTTCATCTTCAACCCTTTTATTTTTATTCTCTTCTTTTGATTTAAACATTTTTTCATATTCCCAATAGTCTCTTTGAAATCCGTCCCATGAGCATGTCCCTAAATAATATTCTTTAGTTATTGCAAATGATGGTGCATCCCAATCACATGTCTCGCCACAACAATCATGTTCCTCGTTATATCCTTTATCATTTGGTTCACATTGACAGTAGCCCCAATCTTTTGTGTCATATTTGAATTCTATACTATACCAATAATCTTGTTTATATGTACTAGCCCATAGATTACTTTCTTTGTCTTCTATATGTTTTTCAATGAATAAACTAATTTTGCCGTTAGAATATCCACTTTCATCTTCTTCATATCCATTAAATGTATAACCGTTAGACAAATCTTCAAGAAAATCTTTATATTGATGTAATTGTTTGTCAATGATGGATACCATAAAACATACATCCAAAGGTTTTTTCCCGTCATATACTCTGTTCTCATTTTCTTCATTAAGTGTTCTTACCAATGCTTTAATAAACTTTTCCTTCACCTTTTTCAAATCCTTATTTAATTGTTGTTCTTCTATCACATTCATTCCCCCTTATTATTTTATATTTGTTTGATTTTGCATACCTTGTTTCTTGGTACATTTATATAATATCACCACACCATCCCAATGTCAATGCTTATTTTGAATTATTTTAATTTATTTTTATTAACATTCTTAACTGTGCCTCTTTTACTTAACTTACTAACTATATCAAAAACTTGTTTAATTAAATAGAGTAGGAAATTTAATCCCACTCTTATAAAGTGCTTACATCCAAAGGCGCAATGATTTTACGAACTAAATTGTAACAATTAAACATCTTCTTTTTTAACTCTGGAAGATTATAGACAGGGCAATCAGTATTTTACTACTGGAATTGATAATACATTTATAAGTTCTATAATTTAATATTTAATATGTTTAAGAATTCAATACTTTATACGATAAATTTCCAAAACTTGTAATATAATTTAATAGTTTATATTAAATTTTTATTGTATTACTCTACCCATCCTGGATCCCTAGAAATAAATTTCCAAAAAGATGAAGTTGATAATAGTTTTGTCTCATAATTAGTTACTGCAACTGGCGTGTATGCATTTTCAAAAGAAAATCTCCAAGGTTTATATATATCTGCTAGAAGCATTGTATTTTTCATAAAACTAGAGAAAATTTGACTACAATATTTATTTTGAGATACAATATTTTTTATACTAAATATACCTATACCATAATTACCTAAATTACTCTGTAATTTTAATGCATATACACAATTTTTTGAACACTCTCTTCCTTCTATTGCATATATTGTATCAGTATCTCTTATTATCATATATTTCCCACTATTATATAACATATGAAACATTATATTATCTCCATTTAAAATTCTACTATAAGGATTCTTATCAGATACTGATTTAATAGTAATAGGATTTCCAGTATATAATTTAGATCTATCTGGATACTGAACAAGTACAAGTATATTACTTTTAGGTGCTATATACCTATCTATATAATTATCATTAATAATATAATATTCTGTATCAAACTTCAAAGGATTTCCCCAATAATCTTTAATAACATTTCTTAATATTTGTCCCTCATATACAATATTAATATCTTCATTGCTTAATTCTTTAGAAAAAATATTAAAATCTCTAATCCAAAGCATCTGATTCTCATCTATATTCTCATCTATTCCAAATACTATGGTTTTATCTAACTTAACCTCATTTAAATCTTCAATTCTTTCACTCTGCTTTAATTCTCCATTTATATAAAGTTTCATATACCCCATTATATTATTAGTTATAGTAACAAAAAACCATTTATTTGTATATCCTGTATGACTTAATGATTCACTATAATCAAAAATTAAACTTTTATACTTTCTATTAATATCTTGTAAAATCCATTCTATATTGCCATTCCTAATACATAATTTCCACCCAGAATTTTGTTTTATACTATTAATTATTGTATATTCATTATGAGAATTAGTTAAATCTTTAGATATCTTAATCCAAAAACTAACACTAGAGTTCTCATAAATAGCGCTATATAAAATATTATTATTTAAATTTACTATAATTTTATCTCCTGAACTACTTAATTTAAAATCATTTGTATATATCGTATTAACTTGAACATCACCTTCTAGCCTCACTTCTGCATTATATCCTGATGTATCCACTAAAGCATTTTTTTTGTTTTGTAAGCTCAAAATTTTTGAATCATTAATACTATTGAAATATTCATTAATTATATCTTTTAATAAAGAATTATTAGTATATGAAAAAATATTAAAGGGTATTGTATTTTCAAAACTCTCATTTACTTTTGCTTTTAATCTATCTACTTCACCAACTAGAATAATATTATGACTATCTATAAGATTAATTAATTCTGTTTTAGTTTTTAAATCAAACTTATTTAATTCATCAATTACTTTAGGGAGCATATTTTTAAATAAGTATGTTACAGAACATTCTCGTATAAATTTATTTATATTATTCATTGCTTCCGAGATTTTTATATCTAAACTATTTTTTAAATTTTCAACTTGACTTTTTATATTTTCTTTATCACTTCCTGAGTATTTTTTATATTCTAAATCTATTTTATCTTTGATTGCATCTGCCTGATAATTTAAAGAATCATACATTTGATAACTTATATTATTAAATTGAGTAGTAATCCTGGATAACCACGTTCCTATCATCCATTCATATGAATCTTTCCATCTTTTAATCCTTTGTTCTAAACAATTATCTATAGTTTTAATAATCTCGTTTCTTTCTTGAACCTTACTATAAATCACAAATGCACCAAGTGCAGGTATTGTAAATTCTTGAAACGCTTCTAATAAAATAGTTACACCGGTAACTGCAAATGCTTCAGTAAAATTTCCCCTTCTTACAGAATTACTTATATTTAATGCAGGTCCTATATAGGGAATAATAGCTGATACATCTGATATTTTATCTAATGTATCTTTTCTTAGAATATTTGTAGTAAAATCTTCAACTACATCATTTGCCCACATTAAAAATAAACCACCTTGAACACCCGTATTTACTTTATCAGCTAGTTTAGGAAAGTAAGTATATACTTTTCCACTATTATCCAAAGCTTCCTCAATTGATGTCGTAAAAGTAAAATCTTCAACATTATCACTTAGTTTTTGAGATTCTAGGTAATAATAAGAATTCAAATAATCAACATTTTGAGTTCTATTATCATAAAAGACTTGATTCTCTCCCGGTAATACTTGACTCTCACCTTCAATAATAGGGTATAATAAATCTAGTTGTCCATGTTCTGAGGTATTCTTACTGAGAATAACTTGATCCACTGAAACATTGTCCGGATAGTCTATAACTTCAGTTTCTTCATTAATATCTTTGCTTAAAAATATATCAGTTTTGATATCACTAATATCACCTATAAAGGGTAAGTCAGTATTTTTAACTAAAAGCTCTCTACAATCTAATGTTTTATTATATAATGATCTACCATCTATTGCTTTATGGCAAAATTTTGTAAATAAATAAAGCATATTTTCAGGATTGACTTTTCTTAATGCTGGATTTCGAGATAAATTTTGACCCATAAATAGTACATTTAAATTACTTTTAGGTATGTTAAATCCATTTTGTATATCATAAACATTATCGTCTAATATATTTGCCGTAACCGGAGTATATACATTTGAAAGATATATTTTCCTATTTTGTACATTATATATTTTAGCGTAGTTAAATTCTGTAAATATTTGTGTAAGTTCTTTATATAACTCAGCAAACTTATTACGATCTACTGCAACTTCACCTGAAGATTCTACTACGAATCTATACTTTCTAATAAGTTTCTGTTTATATTCTCCTATATATTTATTAAAGCTTGAAGGATTTGCAGTAGTTATACTATTAAGTCTTTTAGCTATGGATCTATAATAATCCAATGCCTTTTCCTCAAAATATTTCCTTGCACTTTTAGGAATAAGGTCTATAGTTGGACCTCCAAATGCATATATTTCTGCATACTCTAATTTCACCTTATATTGAGAATAAAAAATATTACTAGTTACAGATGAAATTCTTTGATCATTTGGTATAGCTATTCCATATAAATTATGCATTGCATGATTAAGTTCATGCATTAAAATTAGTATTGGATCCATGCAAAATTCAGACTTAGAAAATCTACCCTCTCCTACATTATTAGTTGCATTACTATATGTTAGCATAAATCTAGGTGATATTGAAATTATTGATAAAGCACCAAATCCTTCTTGTGCCGCAAAAGTATTGTTAGTTAATTTAAACGTAGAAGTTTCTGGGTCTATAATGTTTTCTCTAGGTCCAGTTATTATAACACTAGGATTTATACTACCAGTTTTAACCCAGTTGTTACCTTGTCTAGTTTTAACATCAACACTGTTAAAATCTACATCAAAATCAAAAGTATTAATTGGAGTATTGTTATTCCCAGGAAAGGGTATGTCTGTTGCAAGTCTATATATTAATTCTTCTCCTATTTCTCTAGAGTTAATTCTTTTAAATAACTTTATAATTTCTTTTAAAAATGTATCTTTTTCAGAATCAGTACTCAAATAATTAGGATCATAATAACCACTTTTAGGGCTTGTAACTCGAGGAGGTTTATTTAAATTTGGATTAGAATCTCTTGAAAATCTATCGGGTATTACCCATATATTCCCTATAATGCGAAAGGCTTTTTCAGGCTCATTAGCTAATGTATTTAAATGAGTATCTAAATATAAAATATTTTTATTATCAACAGGATCTGAATAATTAAAGTTGTTAATTGTTATTGGCATAATACTAACATCTCCTAACTTTCTAATATCCACAAATGTGCGCCTTTAGGCACCTTGTTATTGTCATTACATATCATCCAATTATAATCTCCATCTCTAAGTGATAGAGAAAAATATTTATCATTATATGAAAATGTTATACAATCAGGTCTAAATAAATCAGTATTAACTGTAATCTTTTTTGCATTATCTTTGGAACTTACTAATTGTATTCTATTATTTTCAGAAGATATATCTAAATATTTTTCTGTACCGTCTGATACACAAATTATACACTCATCCCACTTTTGTACATATCCTTTACTTTCATCTATATTTATTAATTTAAATTTAACACTTGGAATATTAATACCATCTGTATTTTTTAGTGACAAATACGACTTATTATTATCATTAACTTCATATAAAGAAGTCTTGGGAAATACATAATTGTATAATTGATAGTTTTTATTATATTCTAATAGTGATTTAGAACTATCTCTTATATATGAATTATCTAAATAACTAAAGTAATTTCTTATAACTTCTTCGCTTGTAACAGTCTTATCTAAAACAGATAATTCTTCTACATAGATTGAATTATTCTTATTAACTAAAGATATTACATTAGTAGAATAAATATTTAGTATTTGCTCGATACTTACATTTGCAACATTTTTATCATTAATAAATATTAATAATTGATCTTTTGAACGATCAACTGATATTGATATATAGTACCAATTGTTATTTATAACATTAGATAAATATACACTTTCTTGATTGCCGTTTGAATCTATTATTTCAAAAACTAATCCATTATCTTCAAAATAAATTTCCCAACCACAATTATTAACCTTATTTCCTATTAATCTAGTTTTATCATCATCTTTTCCTGTGAATCTTAACCAGAAACAAATTGTAAAATTATTAGTTAATCCATTTGTGAAGAAATTATTAGAAAATTCAACCGTTTCATTAGGAGATTTTAGATATAATGATTCTCCATTTACACCATAAACTAATTCTACAGATTCTGTATATTGTATCAATGTATTTTTTCCAGAAATATCCTCGATTATATTACTATTTGGTCCTCTTGTTGCAAATAATAATAGTTGATAAGGAGATAACATTTCCTTCATTACTTGTTCAACTTGTGAATTAAAAAAGTTTTTAATACCTTGTATATCTAAGAACTTGAAATCAATAGTTTTGAAAGTATAACTATTAATTAAAATCGACTTTTCATTGTCATTAATATTAGTACATCTTTGTATAAATTCTCTTGTCTTAATATTTATATTATTAATATACTTTTCCATATAAGAAATAAACTTAGGATATATATCCTCAACAAAAACACATATAGAGGCCTTATTTAAAAAATTATCTACACGATTCATTGATATTTGTGATTCTTTTGATAAATCTATAAATGTCTTCTCTGTAGTTTCCTTAATTAATTTTAATGTATCAGGTGGAATACTAGCTTTGGATAAATCAGTAAATTTATTTTGTATTATTTGTTTTACTAAGCTTTCTTGAGCTAATATTGACTGTTTTGCCATACAAATTAATTCAAAATATTGACTATAATATTCAGTCCACCATTGATCTAAGAAATTAAAGTATATCTTCTTAAAATAAACTATATTCTTAGAATATATTTCATATAATTTATTATTTAAATCTTTAAATGATAGTCCTAATAAACTATCTGGTATGTCATCAATTTCTATATTGGGTTCGCTTAGATTATCTTTTTTACTGATAAGAGAAATTGGACCTGAATTTTGATATTCTTCTACAAAAGAATTTGATGTATTTAATATATTTAAAGCTTTGCCAAACCAAATAACAACTTCATTAATGCCACAACTACTATCAATTTCTTGAGTAAGATTAATATCAAATGAATAGTTTTTAAAGACTTCTTTTAACCACAAATAATACTTTTTATCTGTATCAATAGGACCATCATTTTTTATAGTTTCTAAATAACTCATTAAATTATCTAAGAAAGAATATACTAATGACTTATCTTTAGAGGAAACAACTTTTGAAAAGTCTGAAGATAATGTGAAGTTTTCATTAGTAGTAATCTGAGCTTGAAGATAATTTATAGGTAAAGCAGTATGTGTAGTAACTTCTTCAGTCATACTCGTTATCTGTGTAAATACTAAGTTATCACTATTATCTTTATATGGGTTAATATCTATAATTTCTGGAATACTATCTACTTCTTCTATACTTATATTATTTAAAGGGAAATTATCCGAATCATTGAAACGATATTCATATTCTTCATTATATGGAATCTTATAAGTACTATAAAAATCTTCTGTAGTACCCTTTAATCCATCTCCATAAATATTACTTTTCATTAATGAAATATTATTTTCATTTACTAGATTTACTACTTTTTCAGGTTTACTTATTATATTTGTATTTTTGTCAGACAAAGGTAACTTAGTATTAATTTGACCATTGACAAAACCATTTATATTATAATTATCAGTATAATCCATTGTATAATACTGTTTTCTATAAAAATGTTTAAGTGCGTTACTAAATCTGTCTGGTATTATGCTATTAAATTCCTTAGAAAAATAATTTAAGTTTAAATTCCATATATCCTGAACACTATTTTGAAATTTTTGTCTTAGACGTAATTTTATATCATTTCCAATAGCATTATTCCCTTCAATTTCAGTTTCATAAATATTTTTATATTTTTCAAACATTTTTATTGAATTTGAGAAATAACTATTTGTAAACCAATATGGATTTGTATTTATAAACTCAAGGTCAACCCCTCCAGATATTAATAAATCAATTATATTTAGTTGAGAAAATTGCTTATTATCTAGTTCTGTTCTTAATCTATATGGAACTACTAAACCATCACTAGGTTTTATTCCATATAAAAAATAAAGAGATTTTATTAAGCATTTAGTTAGCTCCATTGCAGGATCTATATAAAATTTATTATATTTATAAGTTAATAGTGGTTGAAATAATATTTCAGCCATTGTTCCCATACCATTCTCAGCATCATTCTTTTTATAGCATATAACATTATTTTCTACTATATTCGATCCTGGACCAAAAATAACTATATTAGATGCATAAAAATCTTTATTATTTGGAGATTCAATATAATTTGTCTCCCTATATCCCCCAAAAGGAAATGGAATAGTACTTGTAACTAACGAATTTAGTTTTTTATTAGATTTTGGTGTTTTTCCAAAAGTAAATATATTTGGTGAAGAATATCCTCCTCCTACATATCCATAAGGAAATGGAATTGCTGTAGAAATTAAAGATAACAATTGTTTACCAGAAATAGTATTATTTATTCTCTTCAATAAAGTTATAATAGCTTGTAAAAAATTTTCCCTTTCACTATCTTGCGAAAGAAAATTAGAATCATATATTCCTCCATCAAGTTTATATTCTTCAGCAATATCTAAAGGTTCTCCATAATATCTTTCTGGAGCTATCCAAATATTAGGAGCAACTTTAAAAGCTTTGAAAAAAGTATTAGTTTTTCTAGCCCTAACTATTACAACATTTTTATTATCCACTGGAGAATTTATATTTAAGTCGTCGTTTATATCCATATATAATCACTCTCCTCTATTATTTTTATAAATTCATTTAGTTATTTACATTTTATATACCTCCTTCATTTAAAAATAATTTTTTATATTGTTTCTATCACTTATATATAACATTTCTCAATCATTTTTTGTAAACCTAAAATATAAAAATACATAAATTTTTTTAAAATAAATAAATATATTATAATTTTAGGTTTACAAAATTCGGCTTAAATATGTTATATGTAAGTGAAAGACAAAAATGTAAATAGGGGAGGAATTAATATGTCTCAAACAAATGCAAATGATTTAAGAAATAATGAAGTGTTTTTTATTAGTCCTTCAAATAGCACAAATAAAGTTTTAGACAAGATTTCACAAAGCGAAGTTAAACTATGGAGTAAAAACTTAGGATCAAATCAAAAATGGAGATTAATTTATGACACTAATAAACAAGCTTATAAAATAAAAGTTATGGATAATACATCTCTTATCTTAACATGGGACGCACCATTATCTTCTGTATCAGTAAAAACCGATACAAATACAAATAACCAATATTGGTATTTGCTTCAGGACTATATTTCTAGGAATGTAATTCTAAGAAACTATATGAATCCAAATTTAGTTTTACAATATAATACAGACGATACTTTAATAGTTTCTACACAAACAAGCTCTAACAATCAGTTTTTTAAATTTTCTAATTGTATATATGAAGCATTGAATAATCGTAATTGTAAATTACAAACGCAATTAAATTCTGATAGATTTTTATCTAAAAATTTGAATAGTCAAATAATTGTTTTATGGCAATGGTTTGATTCATCTCGTCAAAAATGGCTTATTGAGTATAATGAAACTAAATCGGCATATACACTTAAATGTCAAGAGAATAATAGATATTTAACATGGATTCAAAATTCAAACAACTATGTAGAAACTTATCAGTCTACTGATTCATTAATACAATATTGGAATATAAATTACCTAGACAACGATGCAAGTAAATATATACTTTATAATTTACAAGATACAAACAGAGTATTAGATGTATATAATAGTCAAATAGCAAATGGAACTAATGTTATAGTAGATTCTTACCATGGAAATACCAATCAACAATGGATTATAAATTTAATATAAAATATTATTTGTATTAAATTTATTTAACTTAAAAATATTTAACTTAAAAGAGGTGAATTATATGTCAAGTGAAAGAACCTTTTTACCTAATGGTAATTATAAAATAAAATCTTTATTTTCCAATTCCTTGTATCTAACTTATTCATCAGGAGCATTATCATTTTCAAATACATCTTCTTTGGATAATCAAAAGTGGAAGTTAGAATATATATCCTCAAGTAATGGTTTTAGGTTTTCTAATGTAGCAGAGTCTAATAAATATTTAGCTTATAATGATTATGGTTTCATTTATTTAAGTTCATCATCTAATAATAGTTTATGGAATCCTATTAAAATTGCTATAAATTCTTATATAATATGTACTCTTAGTATAGTAAATGTAACAGATTACGCATGGACTATTTATGATAACAATAATAATATTACAAATCAACCTATTTTAAACTTACCTAATTTCGATATAAATAATTCTAGTCAAATTTTAAAATTAGAAAAACTTTAAAGGGGAAGATATTATGAGTTTATCTATAAAAGAACTTTATTATACCAAAGATAAATCTATAAATAATGTTAATTTAGCTGATGGTAACTATGTAGTTAATAGAGGCGATGGCTGGATACTATCTAGACAAAACCAAAACCTTGGTGGAAATATAAGTAATAATGGTTGTACAGCAATAGTTGGGGATTTACGTATAAGAGAAACTGCCACACCATATTATTATCCTACAGCATCTTTTAATGAAGAATATATTAGAAATAATGTACAAAATGTATTTGCTAATTTTACTGAAGCTTCTGAAATTCCAATAGGATTTGAATTTAGTAAAACTGCTCCCTCAAATAAAAGTTTATATATGTATTTACAATATACTTATATAAGATATGAAATAATAAAAGTTTTACAAAATACTGTTATTGAAAGAGCTGTTCTATATGTACCCTCTCTTGGATATGTAAAATCAATAGAATTTAATTCTGGAGAACAAATAGATAAAAACTTTTATTTTACAAGTGAAGATAAGTGTATATTAAACGAAAAATTCATCTATAAAAAAATTGCTGAGACTACTACAGCTAAAGAATCAAACGATTCAAATAATACTACAAATTTAAATACATCACAAACAATACTTCCTTATCCTAATGGATTATATGTTATTAATAAAGGCGATGGATATATGAGAACAAATGATAAAGACTTGATAGGAACATTATTAATTGAGACAAATACATCTGGTAGCATTATACAGCCACGTCTGAGAAACACCACCAGACCATTATTTAATACTAGTAATCCTACACTTTTCTCTCAAGAATATACGGAAGCAAGACTTAACGATGCTTTTAATATACAATTATTTAATACCTCAACCGCATTATTTAAATTTGTAGAAGAAGCTCCTGATAATAAAAATATATCTATGAAAGCTTATAATACTTATGAAAAGTATGAACTAATAAACTATCAAGATGGCAATATTGCTGATAAAGCCGAATATTACCTTCCTTCTTTAGGAAAGTGTGAAGTAAGTGATGCTCCTTCACCACAAGCACCAGTAGTTGAAACTCCAGTAGATCAAGATGGATTTATACAAACTGGACCTAATGAAAATATTATAGTAGGTGTTATAAACCCTTCTGAAAATATAGAAGAAATAAGCACTCCTATTCCAGATGACTACACATATAACATTCCAACTTCCATACAAAATAATGCATGTTATGTACTATTTACGGTAAACACAACAGGTGTATATAAAATCAATGCTCAAAACAATTTACCACCACTAATAATATACGAATCTATAGGATCGGATAATATGAACATACAATCCAATACTTTATCTAATAATAATATTAAAGCAATAAATTATATTACTGGAACAGATAGTGCTAATGCAGAAAGTTACTTAATTGTTTCTTTAATTAAAAATAAAAATTATTATATTAGAATACCACAAATATCTTCTAGTACTACAAATCAACTAATTTTTAAGAGGGAATTGGGTAATATATCAGATTTAGCAAATTCTACAGTTAATATATTAGATAATCTTAATACTTCAGGCACACACTACTATACTCGTCAAAGTCCTGATGTTGGTAACTATATTTCTTATCAACTTACAATTCCTGGAGATTTTAATAATATAGCTTCATCTATTTTTTCATTTAGAACTAGAAATAATCAAGGTATAGGAACTTTGTATAGATTGACTGAAAGCATTAATGGTTATAACCTCATTACAATAAAGAATTATTCAGACTTATTAAATAATGTTGAACCAATATCATTATTGAATGGTGCAACTTATATATTTAGAGTTAAGGTTACAGAATTAAATAATTATAATATAATTTTTGATGCATATCGTAATAGTTAATATTTATAATTAAACAAATAAGATAATGCCTATATAATATAGACATTATCTTATTTACGTAAATATAAATATTAATCAAATATTAACTAATTGCATTACTATAGGATACAACTTTTTTAAAGACTTAATTCTAATCTTATATATAGATTGACGACTTAAATGAAGTCTTCTAGCTATTTCATTATCTTTTCTACATTCAAAAAATTTCATATATATAATTTGCCTTTCCTTGTAATTTAATATGGATATTAAATCTAAAAACTCAAAATCCTCACAATATAAAGAATAAACATTTACAGCTTCCAATTTTTTATATGTTGCTTCCAAATTATATATAATTTTCTTATCTCTATTTTTTTTCTTACAAATATTTATACAATATCTTTTTATACTTGTACTAATATATTTTCTTAAATCTAATTCAGAATTAAAATTCTTTAAGTTAATTTCAATAAGTTCTTTCCATAAATGATAGAGTATATCATTATAATAATCATAATATAAATTATACTTTTTAGAAGTTTTTTCAATATATTTTTTTAGAGACATTTCAATAAAGTCAAAGTGCTGATTATCATGCTTTAAATTTTCTATAGCATAAAATAAATCATTCATATTAACATCCCCTTTTAATACATTTTACACAATTATAACTTACTTGTAACAATATGTAAATAACTTCTCTATAATATTAATTATTTATTAATAAAATTTATTCATTTTAATTAAGTAATTAATTTTAAGCTTCTTAAAAGTAAAGTTTTAATAATTATTCACATATAATTATTAAGATAAAAATAATAATATGTAAATATTGCTTTTAAAAGCCATTTATTAGATATAAATAAAATTAACATTTTATGTAGTTTTTGATTGATTCTCTTTTATAGAATCTTCAATGAGGGATATAACCCATAGAAATAATTTACGTTCTTCTTCTGAGTCCAATTTATTAACTACCTGATGTAGTATTTTATTAATAGAATGTTCATCAATATATGTTATGTGCTTTATATTGACCGTAGCTTTATTTTTATTTAATTTATTGTTATACCCCTGTAGGTGTCTGAATTTACACTTAGACACGCAATTTTGCAAACAGTTTAAGTCAATTTTATTTAAATTAATATTAATTATTTTTACATTTAATGGTGTATAATGGTAACAAGTATACCTATCTTTTAAAGGTTTTATTTGTCGCAATAAAATATCATATCGTTGCAATTTATTTTTACTTATTGGGATATTAATTAATTTTGTGATAGCTTTATTATGTTCAGCTAAATCAATTAGTGGTTTATATGTCTTATACATATTGTTGAATGTATCAACTAGTGGATTATATATGTATTTCATATTCAACACCTTCCTTTTTGTGTTTTTTTATTTATTATTACTTATCATTAATTACCTATTTAAAACATTCAATGGCATCACCTCCTTTTATAAGTAAATAAAATCTGAATTTTACGTACTTTTTATATGTATAATTTAATTTAATTTTATTGATTTTTGTATGTAAAAAGCTTTTCTACTCGCTTTTGCTTCATGTTGTTTTTATCTCTTATATCTAATTTGGTCTCTTTGCTCCATATACATTTAAAATCGTCTGGGGCTTCATATTCCGAAATAAAAACCTTATTGTTTTTAGACCATTTTCTCATAATGTCCCAAAATTCTTCAGTATTAAATTTACCTACTATTGACTTATCATATTGTGTAGTGCCTTTATATGGTGGATCGCAATATATTATTGAACCTTTGGGTTTCAACTCCTTGTAATCACAACATTTAAATTCAGCGTTATATAGTGAGTTTATTTTTTTCATTATTGAATTGTGTGCATTTAAACAATAATTTCTTTGCGACTTATTCTTCGCATATCCGCCAAACCACTTACCACTATAAGAACAACCGAATCCAACAAATCCTGTTAAATAAGGCTTTTCATTTTTGTGATTTTTAATATATTCATACTCTTCTTTACTAATGATTGTTGGTGGTATCCATCCTTGTCGTAAAGCTTTATACATTTCTATTAAATATGTATGTTTATCGCATAATAATTTATTGTTGCTGTTAATTCGGCATTCTACATATCCTCCACCTACAAATGGACTAATAAAAGTAACATTATTATTTTTAATATATGTATTAATTACATTTGCTATATGTTTGCCTATCCTAGCTTTACCTCCAAAATATTGAATATTATATCATTCCTTTCTTTTTGTATTTATTTTTAATATTTTAATTTAATATTATAAGCCTAATTCCAACATTCATTTATAACACTATCTATGTATATTTGATTAATTGTATTATGTAAAATTTTTATATCTTTTTTATCTTTAGAAGATTTACAAGGGATATCCTTGCAAATCTCCATTAATATGTTATATTCTTCAGTAGTCATATCTGAAGGTAATTGTATTTTTGTATTTGTCATAGTTTTAATTTTATCCCCCTAATTTTTATTATTTAGTTCCTGTAGAACCAATTCCACCTTGTCTTATTTTATCTGTATTACCATTATCAGCTACTAAGAATGGTATAAATATTCCTTGAGCTATTCTTTCTCCTGCTTCTAATGTTACAGGCTTGTCTGACATATTCCTTAATGATATACCTATATTGCCGTCATTATCCTTGTTTTGGTAGTAGTCGGCATCTATCACGCCAATTGTATTGCTTAACATCAATCCTTTTTTAACTCCTATAGAACTTCTTACATCTATTATTAAAACTTCCCCTTCTTGCATATAAGCCTTAACGTCTGTCCATATTAACTTAGATTCATTGGGTTGTATTGTAACTTCTATTGGTGTGCTAAAATCATAACCTGCTGATATCTTTGATCCTCTTTGTGGCAATTTAATTCCCACATCTTTATTTTTTTTCATATCTTCTCTAACCACTTCAAATCCTCTAATTTTCTTTTCCATAATTTAATTCCTACCTTTCAATTCTATAATTTTTAAAATATGTATTTTAATTTATTGTTTAACCTTAACAATCATATAACACAACCTTACCTTGTTTCAATGATTTTTGAACATCTATTATTCGTTGATTAAATGAACCTCCTAAATACTGAGATAAGTCTTTTAATTCTTCTATATATTCTCCATCCCTCAGCATATCTAATTGTTCTATGAATTTTAATTTTGTTTCATTGAATATTAAATTTTCAAACTTATACCCTGTCCAACAATAAATAGTTTTATTTGGTAACTCCTTTCTAACTCTTTTAACTAATTGGTGTAACCAATTTTCTTTAAGATTGTCTGTGGGTTCACCTCCTATAATTGACAGCCCTGATATATATTCTTTTGATAATAGCTTTATTATCATATCTTCTGTTTGTTGTGTATATTGTTGCCCATAATTAAAATTCCATAAAGTCTTGTTATGACAATTTTTACACTTAGGTATTTTATTACACCCACTTACAAATAAAGAAACTCTAAATCCATCTCCATTATTTGTATCACATTCTATAATTTTAGTGTAATGCATTACCTCACCCCACAATGAACAACTCTGTTATGCATTTCTTTCATTTTATTATCTATTGTAGGTCTTTCTGATAAACTACCTATATATCCACATAGTCTTATACATATATTCATTGTTAAAGGATCTGTATTCCCACATTGAGGACATATATAATCATTTTCTGTTTCATGCTGAGGATTAATAACTCCTTTATAACCACATTTTAAGCATCTATCTGGTCTAACATTTACTCCAAAATAATGGCACTTATCATAAGCATATGTAACTATTTTTTCAAGTGCTTCAAGATTATTTTCCATGTTTCCAAATTCAACGTATTGAATAGCACCACCTGAAGCAATTTTTGAATAATGAGATTCTAAATCTATTTTTTCAAATGGTGTTATATCTTTATTTGAAGGGTAATGGAATGAATTTTCATAATATCCTTGGTCGTTCACTCCTTCAATTAATCCAAAATCCTTAACATCTTCTTTGCAGAACTTTGTAGCTAACGTTTCTGCGGGAGTTGAGTACAGGCTAAATCCTATAGTTGTTTCCTCTTTTGCTTTGTCGCAATAAGCTCTAAGACATTGCATTATTTTAGTACCTTTTTCCAACATTTCTTCGCTCTCATAATATGACTTGCCATATAATGCAACCATGCAATTATGTAATCCAACATAGCCAATTGATATACTACTGTAATTATTATATAAAAGTTTATCTATAGTGTCTTCTGGATTTAACCTAGCAACTGCACCATTCATATATAATATAGGTGCTTGTTTAGCTTTAATTCCTTTCAACATACTATGTCTAAACATCAATGCTTCTTTTGTTAAATCTAACGCATTATGTAATAATTCAAAGAACTTATTTTCATCTCCTTTAGATTGAATTGCTATTCTTACAAGGTTAATAGAACAAACTCCTTGATTAAATCTTCCGTCAGTTTTAATATGTCCGTTTTCATCTTTATATGTACTAAGGAAACTTCTACATGACATAGGAGACTTAAAATCACCTGTAACTTCAACTATCTTATCATACATTAAATAATCAGGATATATACGCTTAGAAGTGCATTTTAGTGCTAATTGGTATATATCATATTGTGGATCTTGTGGTTCTAAATTTAAACCTCTTTTTAATATAAAGCATATTTTAGGGAACACTGGTGTTATACCGCCAGTTAATCCATTAATTCTAACTTTTAAATAACTCTCCTGTATTAATCTACAGAACTTACCTCTACCTTTTCCAAATGTTATTGTTAAGAACGGTACTTCACCTCTGGAATTAGTTAATGTTTGAATTTCATATTCAAACCCTTGACAAGCATCATATACTTCTTTCTCTAATTTCTCCCATGCATATTTTTTAGCTTTCTTTTTATTTTTTAACCATTTCATACCCGTTCTAAAATGTTTTTTATATGACCTTTTAGCATATATCTCTAGTCCTTCATCTATTTCAGCTAATGTATTGCCTCCATAACAGTTACTGCTAACGTGTGCTACTATTTGAGAAAGTATGGCTATAGCTGTTGTTATAGATTTAGGAGTCTCAATAGGTGTCATTCCTACTTTGAACCCATTTTTCAACATATCCCTATAATCAATCAATATACAATTAAAGAATGGAAGACACATATAGTTTTCATCATGTTGATAAATAGTTTTTTTATGCTCCCTTAATATTTTTTCAGGAATGGTTTTAGTCCTTGCAAACTCCCTACACGCAATATCCGCAATCATAGCTCTATATGTTTGTAATTTATCTCCCGCCTTATTAGCATTATCTCTATTGTCTTCTGACTTCATATCAAATGTATCTTGCATTTTTTCAAACACATTACTTTTACTATCTCTTTCTTTTGTTCTTTCATTTCTATATTTAATATATTCTTTGGCTACATCTTTTTTACTATCCATTAATTTATCTTCTACTAAGTCTTGTATTTCTTCTACCGTCATTTTGTCTTTATTAATCTTACTAATATCATTTGCAATATGTACTGATAATTCTTTATCTACACCTTGTTTGGTATCTTTCATGGCTAGTTCTATGGCATTAACTATCCTATTAATATTAAAATCTACTTCTCTTCCATCTCTTTTAATTACAGTTTTAATCATATAATTCCACCTTTCAAATTTAATTTATTTTAATTTAATTTTATAATGTATTTTAAATAATATTAATTATTTTGTTTAATTTTATTTCTCATAAACTCAAATACTTCACTTGTGGCATCCATTTCAGATAAAGTTGCATTTGGTCTATTCTTTTTTAAATATGTAACATATTCTTCTTGTAATTCATCAATATTATTCATATCTATATACCTCATTTCCTCTTGAAATTGTTTTAATTTCTTACAATGAATTTTTAACTTTTCTTTATCTTGAATCTTCACATTTTCCAACAAACAATCAACCCCTTTATTAATACTTTAAAATCCCCATCTTATAATCTCCCCTCTATAATGTTTAATTCCTAGGTTATCTATTTCTTTTCTACTTGCATAAGGCTTACATACATCTATTTTCATAGTATTACTATCAATCCACCTAATATGTTTTGTACTACCATAATCAAGTGCTATTTTGATATAAGTGTTACCCTCATTATCTGTTAGCTTTATTAAACTACCTAATGGTATATTTCTTGGTACTGCTATTGTTTTATATGTTAATGCTTTCCCTAATGCATTTCTATAAGCCCTACCTTTGCCATTCTCCTCCTCTCTACCTGAATAATGACTAGCTGTAATACTAAAACTTCTACCTTGATATGGATTGTTACTATCTCTACTTAATCTTGCTTGACTTTGATCTTGCTTATTTTCATGCTGTAATTCTAATTGTTTCTGTTTCTGAGTATCTTTCTGCTTATCTTGTTCTAATTGGTTTAAATGTTTGTGAGCATTATTAACCATGTCATCGAATTGCTGTATCTTATAATTTTCATTTTGAATAATAGCATTATTGATTGTTATTTTATTTGAATTTAGGATATCTTTAATATTTTTATTAATTACCTTATCATTAGTAACATTTATAACATCTGTATCAACATTCACGTTTTCGCCAATGCTAAGTACAGAAGTTACAACACATACACCAATAGTTGCAAATAGTAAAATTAATTTAGTTTTTGTACTGTTGGCTATTATGTGTAATTTCCGTTTTAGCAAATAACCACTCCTTTATATGTATTTTAATTTATTCTATTTAGTTTCCGCCTTTCATATTATTTATTATTTTATTTACCAACCTACAAGCTAAACCACCTATTGTTCCAAATAAGTTAGAACAACATATAAACAACAATACTAAAATAATTATTATAAACAACCAAAATACTATATTCATATCTACCACCTTTCAACTTATTAAAATGTTTAATCCAATTCATACTCTAAATCAAATACTTTTTTATATAAATTACTTTTGCTTGACAATCCTCTCGCAGTCCTAACTCGTTTATTACTAATTTGTTTTAAAAATTGTTTTCTTTTTCTAGTATATATACCAAGCTTAGTACGTTGTTTTCTAGCAATTTTATATCTTTTATTGCTTTTTATATGTTTTATATGTAACTCAGTTGCTTTTTTATTGTTTGAACACACTTGTTCTTTTTGAATTAAACGGCCTTTGCTTTTTAATTTATTTGTTATATTTTTAATTTCATTTTCTAATTCTTTTATTATTAATTCGTATTCTTCTGATTGAATATTATCTTCTTTTGACATTTGTGCGTATGCTTTAATTTCTTTTAATTCTTCTTTTAAGGAATTTAATACTATTTGTGTATTCATTATTAATATAACTTCCTTTCTAACATTACCTAATTGCTTTTTATCCAACCACAATTACTACATTTCTTAACTGATTCTCTTTCGTATATATCCCTACCCCACGCTTCAGATAAATAACTTTGTTTACCTTCTTTAACTATTATCTCACCTCCACAGTTTGGACATATGTTATTTTGTTGAGATATTCCTTCTAATTGTTCTTTGAATTGCTTTACTAAATCGCTTGCATGATAACATTCTATGTGACTTATAAATTCATTTACTATTGAAAATGTTTCTTGCCAATCTTTCGTAGCTTCATATATGTAATTAATTATTTCATACGGGATGTTAACACCTTCTTTCTTGTTTTAATTAATATTTATTATTCTTTGTAAATTTTTGCTTGGTTATCTTTGGTATGTTTATATATTATCATGTTAATTTTGAGATGTCAACTATTTATTTTAATTAATTTTTATTTATTTTTAGATTCTTTTATAAATTATTCTTACCATTTAAAAATTATAGCATATTTTGTATTGGATTAAATTGTAAAATTTATTGTATATATTATTCATTTATAGTACAATAATACTAATGAAAGGAGTGATTTCATGGAAGCTATTTATCCTATTAAAAAACATAAAAATAACCCCAGTAACAATGTAAATAACTCAGTAACACCATTACAATCAAATATATATCTTATGAAAATGTCTAATTTTCAATCTAGGCTTTACTCTAGTATCATTGATGCTTTTGCTAGATTAGAAAATACATTCAATATAGATTTATCATATAAATGGTTTAATTTAAAAAATAATATGAGATCATCAGTTGATTTGAAATTTTATAGACCATTATTTAATTTGCAATCCAAAATTAATCTATGTAATAAAAATCTACTTGAACTTCAAGTGAAACCTATTAAAAATTCTCAGGCACTACAATCTTATATGAATCAATTGAATGATATAACAAGTAAAATATCTGCTATAGATGTACCTTCTAGTCTAAACACATTTGTATGCTCTGAAAACGTTTTACCAAGCTCAATAAATGACTTTTGTAATTATGTAGAAGATAATCTTAGTAAATTTGATGGAGATGTAATATATAAATCTCAAGCTGATCTATCTAATTTAAGCGAGATTAAATCCATAAATTTTAAATATTGGCTTGTACTGGTTGTATCAGTCATTTCTATGATTATTTTATATTCGAGCAAAGTTATTCCATCTAAAACCTCTGATATGGATAGACAGTATTATATTTTGGTTGATAACTTGTTAAATAATATAAATAGGTGTTTAAAATATATTAGCATCAAAACGTCAACATTAAATAAATAGATTTGTTAGGAACTTACTTTTAATTAGTAATTTTTAAGTAAGTTTTTATTTTTTTCTCCTTTATCCATAGTGTACTTTGCTTGTATATTTTTATATACATAAGGAAAATGGCAAGGTAACTGCCAAGCTTTAGCTTGTGCAGAGTATTCAGAATTACAAGTATTTCTATCATTATCTTTGGTTCGCAATCGTTCCTATTAATGTTTTTAATTAATTAGTACAAATATATAAAATGTGAGTTTTATGGTGTCTTATATCAATAAGTAAGTTTCCCTACTTATTGATACTTCTAAATTCGTCTAAATATTTCTTAGCCAATTTGCACGACATAATAGTCTCATTTAAACATTCATCATCATATTCTCCATATGAATCGTATTTACATGGTTCTTTTGCTAAAAGTTGTTGTAATTCTTGATCAAACCTACTTAAATTTATCTTTATATATTCAATAAATTCTTTTCTTTCATATTCATCATTAAATATAGATATTATTTCATCAAAAGAACCTTTAGCATATATAGCTTCTTCTGATTCACTATTAAATAAAAATCTATATAATAAATATTCTAATGTACCTTTAGTATAACTCCTAAATTCATAAGTTTCCCTATGATATTTGTCTCTATAAATAAAATTTAAATCAGGAGATATAGTTGAATATCTTCCACTATCTAATACCACTTCTTGAAATGTATTAAGTAGCGTTCCTTTATATATCAACTGTAAATCATAATAAGACGTACTTTCATTCGTCATAAGATATGAGTATGCAGCAGGTCTAGTACAATCATCCATAAAGTCTCCCAACTTTATTACAAACTCGGGATTATATATATAATAGTATCCATATGAATTACTTTTCCAAGCACTTTTGTCTTTTAATATTTCTTTAAACTCCTCAATACAATTTCTATTTAATCCAAAACGCTTTTGCCACAATCTTTCTATCTCATATATATTAGAATTTTCTTTTATAGAAGTATTGCGATCACCTTCTCTTGAATAAATAAAATTCTCTTGAATATCATTATATTTCTTACATTTTTTTGTTATATATAATGGTGTATTATTAGTATTATATATAATTAATATATCAAGTTCTTTGTCTTGTAATTTTATAGTTTCAAGACTTATTTGGGGGTTGTTATCTCCTGCAAAACTACAGTTATTAAGCATGTCTAATACATCGGCTTGTTTCTTTCTATTTTCGTCATCTGCAACTCCTAAAACCTCACAATTATCTGATACCCCAAATATTAAAAAACAATCTTTTACATGAACTGTATTTGCAAAACATAATATATCATGCAATAACCTATCATTATTCTTATGCCATTTTTGTTTAAAGTCCCAGTAATTACCCTCAAATCCTCGTTCAATTAACTCTTGTACTACTTCTTTTAAATTATTATACATAGTGCCTCCCCCAATTTTAATAATTTATATTATATCATATATGTAAATTTTTCTATAAACGATTGTACAAATTAATATTTTAATTTATTTACCAGTCCAACTCTTAAAATTAAAATACAAACTTGCCATTAATGTTAATCCTATAATATCGTCCACATATCTATGTACTATTTGACCATCTATTATCCATTCTAAACCTTGCCATATTCCACATACCAACATCCCTATACCTAAAACTACAAAATACTGTTGTATTGCTTTTTTATTCATAAAATACCTCCTCTTTGTATCACCATAAAAGATAAATTTTACATAATTTATATTTGTTATGGCCATATTTGTCTTTGTAAAAATAAATCATACCTCTTAGTATCTTTTTATCATTCATAATCTACTTTATATATAATCTCTCCCTAAAATTCAATAAACTGAAATCTATATTTTTAATCCACATTAGTATACCTATCTCTACCCATTTCAGATAAGAACACCTCCTACCTTTAGTGAGAGAGTGTATACTAATCGCTAAAGTTCACCTACTTTCAATGTATACATTTTTTAGTTTATAATAAGCTATTTCTCTTTGAATTTAGGAAATCTATTATATCCTATTTTAGAATTGTTCGACTCGTAGAATCTTATATATTCTATTTCTTTTTTATTAACTTCTTTATCTGTTGCTGTTTCTGATTCCCATAAAATCTCTTTTCTAATTGTAAAATCTCTTCTTTCTTCTCTTGTAAAGTCTTTTTCAATTATTCTACTATTTGCACTTCCAAAATAATTGATACTATCAGTTAAATCTTTACCTATGTAAATTTTCCCATTAGGATAGGTTATTTTATATATAATCTTCATATTTTCACATCCTCCATTATTATCGTTACCAATTTATCATCATTTTCTAATTATGTCAAAGTATTTTAAAATATATTTTAATTTATTCCTATTATAAGATAAAACATTGATTTTATGTTAAATTTCAGCTTGAAAACACGAGTAAAACGGAGTATTTGAGAGTATGTGTAAGTTTGTTTTTATTGTTTTTTATTTTCCTCCCAAATAAAAAATAATACTTATAAGGTTTTGTATATATTTACCTTACAAGTACTATTATAGTATATTCATATTTGATTGTCAACACTTTATTCAATATATTTTAATTTATCTTTATTAACAAATCTTTAAGAAAGGTATTTCTTTGTAATTCAGCACTTTTTCTTAATGCACTATTAATTGTTTCTGGCAATGTAATATGCCATACTTTTTCTTTTGCTCTTGTAACTCCTACATATAGTAAGTTTTTATTTAAGTTAAATTTGTGGGATGTAGGTGTGGCTAATATGACATTTTTAACTCCACTTCCTTGACTTTTGTGTACTGTCATAGCATATGCTAATTGAATTTCATCTAAATTATCTTGTGCATATGTAATCATATCTTTTTTATATTGCACGTATACATACTTACCATCAATTTTTTTAATTTGACCAATATCACCATTTGTTATAATTACTTCGTCAAAATCTTCGTTGATAGCTTGATAATTGTTTTTTATTTGCATAACAATATCACCTTCTCTGAATATTTTGTCTCCATATTTCCTATAATGTTTATTTTCCGTATGAGGGTTAATTTCTTCTTGTATTCTTTGATTAATTTCAATAGCACCATTATCATTTATATTTTTAGCACTTAGTACCATAATATCTAAAGGATCATTTCCTTCCTTTAACAAGTTTTTATATATGCCTATTATATAATCCATCATATATTCATTTTGAGTTGGTATAATACAGTAATCTTTATGTATGCCAAATGTAACAATATCATCACATTGTTTGTTATCAATGTACTTTTCACCATTTCTTATTTTAGTAGTAACTTGTAATAATCCACCTTCCCCATACCTAAATACTTTGGTAAGTCTTGTAATAGGCAATATACCACTATTAATCATATCATAAGCACAGTTTCCACAACTAACACTAGGCAATTGTGCATCATCCTGAACAAACAGTACCCTTGTACGTTTTAAATCAATTGCATCTAGCAAATGTTTCATTAAAGAAATATCGGTCATTCCGTTTTCATCAACAATAACTACATCACATCGTAGTTTGTTTTCTTTATTACATATCCAACCCTTTTTAGGATTGTATTCTAGCTTTCTATGTATAGTTCCTGCATCTCTATTGGTAAATTCACTTAATACCATAGCTGATTTTCCTGTAGGTGTCATTAATATATACTCTAAGTCATTATCATCACATAAATTAATTATAGATGCTATCGTAGCTGACTTTCCTGATCCTGCATTTCCAACTAACAAACTTATATTATATTCACAAAAATTTTTTAATACTCCCTGTTGTTCTTTAGTTAAATCCATGCCGTTGTTTTTATAGTATTTACTATAATCTATCAGTAATCGTTGAGAACTCTTATATAAAGTTATTAGACATTCAGCTATGTATTTTTCCGTTTGATAAGAATTTGTAAAAGCTATTCTTTTACTACTTCCTTCAACATATATATCTTTATCTTGCAATGCATTTACAAAATAATCATTCACTGATTCTTGGCATAAGTTATTACATTGTTGAAATAAATTATCTAATGATATCCATGTATTACCTTTTTTTTCATTTTCACTTAGTAAAAATTTAATACAAGCTCTCATTCTATGTAAAGAGTTTTTTAAATTACTATCAGAGAAAGCAGATAATATTTTCTTATCTGCTTTTTTAAATGATATTCCACTAATCAAACATAGTGTTCCATATGGATCAATTGCCATCATTTCTTTCATTCTGTCAACTGATGTGAATTCTTTGTACATCTTTTTTGCTTCTGATAACGTTACTCCATAATCTGAAAATTCATTGACAAAATTCATCAATGGAAATGATTCAATTACTTTACGCTTAACGGAATCGAATGTCTTTTCTTTAATACCTTTGGTTTTGTTTAAATCTACATCGTCTAAGTCATCATTAATAATTTTATCAATTATATCTGGATATACGAACAACAATGTTTCAGCTTGTTTTACAGTTATTATTTCCTTTAAGAACTTTTTGATTGCTGTTTTAGTTGTTGGTTTGTCTCTTTCTATATTAATAACTTCATAACCCCATTTGTTTTCTATACCTTTTATTGAGTATTCTATTCCTAGTGCCAATTCAGGTAAATCACCTGAAATTGATACATTGCCATATTTATTATATTTTATTTCTTTATTATTTGTTGTAGGTGTTACTGCATATATCTTGAAATTGTTATTATAACTACCAATTAATCTATCTATAACACCTTTAAATTCTATTTGTTCATCATTCATTTTCTCACCCTTTCTAGTTCAATACTTTTAGTGCCAATAATTTATTTGATTTATTATTTTGATAAAATTCAGCTCTAAAAAATCCATTACCAACATAACCACTTAATGCTATCTTATCACCTCTTTTTAAATCAGAAGCGACACTATTATATAAAATATCACCTAACTTAGCTATTACAATCCCACTATTAGTTAATAATACTATTTCACTATGTTTTTTAATTTTACCTGTCAATACTCCAACAATAGTGTATAAATCTTTTTTCTTATAATAACCCACTTCATCCATGTTTAAATTAGGTATGTCTTTAAATTCATCTACATGATATTTTTCTGCTGAATCTTCTAGCCATGACTTAGAAAAATAAAAACTTGTACTTTCAAATTCCAAATCAGCCTCATTATTGTTCTTTACATAATCTAAATATGCATTGACTACTCTACTTTTATTTATTAGTAAGGTATATTGATCGCTATTTTCTTTTAAAATTTGTTTCAAATGTTTTAAATGTTTATTATATTCAGATGTATATTTATTTTTGATAATATTCAACTCATCATTTTCTATTTCAAAAGTATCATTGCTATAATTATTTTTAAAAGTCGTTATAATTTCATCATCTTTATATAAATTTAATTTGTTTTTCTTGCTTAATATTTTTTTATGCAAATCATATAATTGTTTTTCTTTGTAAAATTCTTTCGTATCTATATCTGGATTATCAAATAACTCTGGAATTTGAGTAGTTGATACCTTTTGAATTAGTGATGTAACATTGTAAAAAACTTTCATTAATAAAAATTGTCTATCACATAACGTTGTACTATTTTCTTCAATTGGCAACCCATCAAAACATCCGCTATTTATCAAACTAATTAAAGCTGACTTATCTATTTTTATTTCATCTTCAGCTATGTTGTTAACATTTTTGTTTATGAAGTCTTCAAATGATGTATATGGTCTTTTATTCATAATTTGCCTAGTTGTTGGTTCTCCTACATTGTATAATGACCCGATACCATAAAGTATTGAACCATTATATACACTAAATCCTAAATTCGATTCATTAATATTAGGATGTACTACTTTAACACACAAGTCTTTGCATTGGGTTAGATATTGTGCTATTTCCATTCCATCTTTAGCATGACTTAATATTGTTTTCATAAAGTATGTAGGATAATGACATTTTAAATATGCGGTATAATAAGCTAACAATGCGTACGCTAATCCATGTGATTTATTGAATCCATATAATGCAAAATCCTCCAAATCATCAAACACTTTTTTAGCTATTTTAATTTCTATCCCTTTATGTATTGCCCCTTCAATAACTACAGTATATTCAATATCATTTAAATACTCTTTAGCTAATTCATATGTAGTAGTACATCTTGTACCATCAATAGTAAATTCTACAAGACCATATATAAAGTTATTTCTTTGTCCTAATACATATTGTGCTTTCTTCTTTGCCATTCCTCTTCTTACAAGGTCGGCTTGTGCAAATGAAAATCCACCCATAGCCTGTAACACTTGCATAACTTGTTCTTGATACACACAAATTCCATATGTAGGTTTCAATATAGGTTCTAAAACTTCATGATCGTATACTATTGGTTCTTTTCCTTCTTTTCTATTAATAATATCATCTATATACTTCATACTACCTGGTCTGTATGCTGATATACCTAAACAGATATCTTCTATAGATTTGGGCTGTAACTTCATAAAGAATTTAGTCATATTGTAACTACCTAATTGAAATACACCATAGTACAAACCCTTTTTAAAAAACTCATATGTTTCTTTGTCATCTAATGGTATTTTTGTATATAGATCATAAAAATCCATATCTGCCATTTTCATTACTTCATCTATGATTTGCAAAACAGTTGTACCTAATATATCACATTTAACCATCCCTAACTTTTCTGTAATAACTTTATCAACTTGTAATAGTTGTTCATCATTATCTCCTTTTTTCATACCACAATATTGATATATAGGTTTTGAAGATATAACTGTCCCACAAGCGTTAGTAGATGTTGTTTTCACTCTACCTTCAAATGATTTAGCTAAAGATAACATTTCTGGATAGCTGTTTAATAAATCTATTAATTTTTTATTATTTTTAGCATTTTGAATAGAATCGTCAATAGTGTCATCTTGCATAAACTCTTTAATTACATTTACATCTTTGATTGGAACTTTGATCATTTTACCTGCATCTTGTATTGCGACCTTTGGAGTATATTTAGAGAAGTTAATAATTTGTGCTACATATTCTTCTCCATATGTTTGTTGTAGATATTTAAAAACTTCTTCACGTCTGCCTGAACTAAAATCACTATCTATGTCAGGTAAACTAACTCTTTCAGGATTTAAATATCTTTCAAAAAGCAAGTCATATTTCAATGGATTTATATTAGTTATTTTTAATAAATATGCGATTAATGAACCTCCTGCTGATCCTCTTGCGGGAGCAGTAGGAATCCTTTGATTGACTGCCCATTGCATATAATCAGCAACTATTAAATGATATGATATGTATTCCATTTGTTTGATTACATTATATTCATGCAAAACTCTTTGTTTATAATCTTGTTCTGTATGTAATAGGTCATTTTTAATTTGTTCATCCATGTTTCTGTCTTTCCAACCCTTAGTTATTAAAGCCATAAAATACTCTTCTTCTGACTTATATTCGTTAGGTATTTTAACTTCAGGTAATACTGGTTCGTGAAATTGAATAGTTCCATTACATATATCAGCAATTTTATTTGTATTTTGTAAGCCAATAGTAATTTCATCTTCTGTTAATTCTGATTTAAACATAATTTCATACATTTCATCAGTAGAATGGATATAACAATCATCATAAATTTCACCTGTAGTTGTTACATCTGCATTCTTTCTATTTACATTTACAAAGTTAGCATGGTTTTCTTTGTCCTCCTTTTTAACATAATGGCTATCACTTGTAATTATATATGGTATATTAGTATCATAATGTAATTTCATTAATCTTTTATTAGCTTTTATTTGATCTTCAGAAGTATGTGCTTGTAATTCTAAATAAAAATTATCACTAAATATTTCTTTGTACTCTAATGCATATTGTTTAGCCTGTTCATATGTTGTTGCCTTGTTAATTTTACCTGCCAAACAGGCACTACCAATAATTAAATCATCTTTAAACTCTTTTAATTGATTTAAGTCTATTCTAGGTTTAAAATATTTACCTTCAAATTCCCCCATGGTAGTTAACCTATGCAAAGCTTGGATACCACTTTGATTTTTAGCTATAGTGAGTAAATGAAAGTATTTATTATTAGGATCTTGTACTGTATGGTCATATGCTTCATATAATTCTATTCCATATAATATTTTAGTTTTATATTTTTCTTGCAATTCAGCAAAATAATATAATGCATATTCAGTTCCATGATCTGTAATTGCATATGATTTTATATTTAGCTCATCACATCTATCTAGTATTTCTTTTGGTGTTCCCATTCCATCCATCAAACTACCTATTGTATTATGATTATGTAGTTCTGAATGATACTTTACCCTTTTCATATGACTCCTCCCTACTGTTATTTTTTAAATAAACTATCGATATCCATAGTGATTTTATTTTTTAATTTATTATCTATTTCTTTTGTTTTCTGTTCTTTTTTAAATTTATTTGCGTTTTCCTTTTTGTACTTTAATAAATGAATACAATCTGGTCTACCACATAGATTAAAGCAAAAATAATTATCATCATTGGTTATTTGTTTTGGAGGAAAATTATTTACATTGGTTTGTGTATTTTCAATTTCTTTTACAGTATTTTTAATCCAATTATTACACTCTTCTAATATTTCATCATCAAATTCGTATTCTAAGAAACAATCTTCAATCCAGTATTTATTTTTTAATTCATTTGGTAATGATGATAAATCATTATTGTTGACCATTTTACCTACTGTTAGTTCGGCTTCTATGGTATCATATCCCATTTTAATATATTCATCGACTAATCTCTTTTTTAAGAATTTAACTCCATCTTTTCTTTGTTGCAAAGACTTTTTTGTTTTCGGAGGATTGGCTTTACTCCCTTTTGTCTTATAGCATGAATATACATATTTAAGCATTGTCCATCCTACCTTAGATACTGGAACACCTGTCATTTGTTCCACTCCTAATTTATATATAATTAACTGTCTTCCTTTGTCTAATAATTCTTTTTTAGTAAATTTGGAGCTTGTCTTCCAATCATTGATTATTACAGATTTAAATTCACCATTTTCATATATAGGCATAATACTATCTACATACATTTGCACCCATATGTAATCTTCATCGTCTTTTGGTTTCTCAATTTTAGGTATTTTATATAATACGAATTGTTCTGTTTGCATTTGAGTATTTAAAATTTTATAATTATCAAAAAAATGATTCATATTTTTAATATAATTAATTTTAGTTGTAGGAGGATTTGAGGGAAATTTAATTCCTTTGTCCTCACATTCTTTAATTGTGTTATTGAAATTTTTCTTAGCCTGTCTTAAAGTTTGTTCATTGTGATATATTTTTTCAAGGTCATCATGAACAACTGTACCAATTGAGTTATAGATATTATCTTTTGACCTACTATGTAATATGTACGCTTGATAATAATTATATTTACATCCATGCCATGAGCATAATTTAGAATATGAATAAACGGGTATTCCCTTATCAAATAACTCTTGTAACTTTGGATTTCTTTTGCGTTCTGTCATCAAACCACCCTTTCTATTAATTAACCCATTTTATATTTGTATCTTCTATACATCTATCCCATATTTCTTTTCCTCTATCTGTGGGACTTTCTTTACCTTCTAATATTCCTTCTGTTTTAGCAAACCCCACCTTTCCTCCTAATAACGAACTTGTAGTTAATAGTTTCTTACATTGTTCAGTATTAAAGCTATCTGGAATATCATTATCCATACAAGTAACTATATCAACTCCCAAACTTAATAAAATTTCTCTCTGTACGTCTGAAATATCATGTGATCCTATTGATCCAGTATTTCTAACACCATAACTTCCTGCTTGTAAAACAAATTTTTCTGACTCACCTATATAAATTCTTCCTTGTTGTAAAATATATTTATAATTTTGATACAGTCCATATATAGTTTGGCTTTTTGGAAATTCCAAATCTTTTAAAGGTAACCATTTACTTATATTGTGTTGTGTGCAATACTCTGCACTAGAATTATACCTTCCCATAATACCTATAATTTCTCCTGTCCAATGATGTCTCCAAGGTACTACAATTCTATCTGTAATAAAGTCATACATAATATCAAATTCTGTTTGTATTTCGTAATTAATATTATCCTTAGCAAACATTAAATTACCTTTATTTATAAAATTACTTAATATATTTTCATTATGTGCCTTTAATTGAATTGTTGATGTTAATTTGTTAGTTTGTTTTTTTATACTATTATAAAAACCTCCAAATGCTTTTCTTTTAGGTTTGTTATTTTGAGGATTAGTTTTAATATTATAATATTTAATTCCTATAGCATTACAACATATCTTCATAGCTTCTGATAATTTACATTGTTTTAATTCCATTATCAATGTAAATACATCTCCTGAAATCGGTACCAAATCATAAATTTTACTTGTCAAATTGTCATTAAACTTTACAACTACTCTTGTATTGTTAGGATCATCACAATTTTTAGCACATCTATATTCATTCCTATGAGGTGTTAATCTATCACATCCTATATATTCTAATATTTTTCTTATATTGTCTGTATCTTCTAATATAGTTTCTTTTAATTTTTTTGTATCAAAAATTTTCAACACCTCCTTCTAACACCTCATATTATTTAATAATCTTGTGTCACAGTACAGTACCCCAAACATTTCCAATAATTAAAATCTAAATTGACTTCGAAAATTAATTGAAAATCGGCTTTCCCATATCTATTCTTATCAAAAAACATTATTACATAGTTTTTTGTTTTATCTAAAACAAAATGCTCCTTTTGTCCTGTTTGCTTATTGTATTTGTATGGATTTATAAAATGTTTACTCTTTTCATCTATTTCATCTTGCCATATCTTTCTCATCATTAAATGTTGCCCACATACTTCTTTAATTGCTTTTGCTTTCGCTAATGCTTGGATATCCAAATACCTTTGTCTTATTGAAGAACCTGCCAATTGTGCAGTAGCTATAAATCTAATATTTAATCCACCCATCTCTTTTGGTTTTACTACGCTAAATAATTCTTTGGATTCTTCAGTAAATATTGCATGAGCGTTACTACTTGATTCATCTCCTGGTTTCCAAGTATCTAATATAAAAGTAGTTTCTTCATCTAACCTCATCATTTTTTTTAATATTTTCTTTAATGTTTTTACTGAATAGTCCTCTAACGGATATAGAATTAAATTTCCTTCATAGCTATCTAACCACTCAGCACCTTTTGTAAGTCTTTCCATTTCATCATCTGTAAACCCACCTGCTCCTAATCTATTTCTTTGAATACCTTTAATTCCTTTTCCTGCGTATCCATTGCTAAGTACAGATGGGATTAACATACTTCGCCATGCATCTTCTGATTGCTCATTAATAAGTAAAATGACTTTTATACCTCTTTTTAATAATGGTAATATGTATAATGGTATAATACTACTTGACTTACCAACTCCCGAATGAGCTGTATGTAATAAAATGTTCCCTCTGTGTAATCCATTTAACCTATAATTTAATATAGGTTCATCAATGTCAATTCCTCTTTCTAAACCTTCATTTGCCTTTTTTAAAAATTCTATATTGTTTTTAGTCAAATCAACAGGCTTAACTGTACTTGATACTTTTAAAAATGTATCACTTACCATATAGTCATGCCAATCAAAAACTTCACTAGCAGTCATTTGTTTGAATTTTTCTAAATTATCTAACACATTAAACCCTTTGATATGTAATCTATTAAGTGAATTATATTTTAATAAAACATCTAAATAAGCATCAAAATTTTCTATATTAACTATTTTCAAATCATTAACTGTTCTAAACCCATCATATTCTTCAAATATTGTCTTTAAGGCTTCTTTACCATGTAAATATGTTTGTAGTGCTACATTATCTATCTCTTTTACACCTGCTTTAGTAATCTCTAAGCCTATTCTATAAAACAATCTTCCTTCTTCCGTAAGAAAATCTCTTTCTGTTAGTTTTTCTTTATACTCTAAAAACAGTTCATTTTCTTTCAGTAAGCACCCTACAACATTTCCTTCAATAATTCCTCGATCTTTCAGTAATTCAAATGGCAATATATTTGCTACATTGTCTAAAAATTTAATTCCTAATTCTTTTAATTGTTTGTCTTTGTGTTCTTGATATATTTTTTTATATTGTTCTTGAACTTCTGCAAAAGATATTTCTGACATATAGGCATTTCACTCCTTTCTATAGTTCATCATCTTCAAGAAATTTAGATATACCTTTTTTGCCTTTGTTTATTTTAATTTGTTTGTTTATTTGTATATTCATATTTTCTTCTTCAATTAAATCATTTCTTTTTTCAATATTTTCAACTGACTGATTGCGTTGCATACCTATATAAATATCATTTATATTATTTTCTACAATAGCCATCATATAGTTAATTCTTTGATGTTCGTTCTTAAATGATTTATTAATAGACCATCTTATATCATCACCACAAGTTAAAAATGTATTTAAAATAACATCATATTTATAGCCTTCTTTTTGCTTGATGACTCGACCTACACCTCTTTGCATAACCGTTCCATTTCTTAAATCTTGTAATCTTATTATTAAATACCTTGGCAATTGTTGTTCCTTTGTATAAGCTAAAACTCCTTTAATATGCTCATAAAGTTCATTAAACCATTTTACTTCATTTTCTTTATATTCCATTAATTCATTGTAATTTTGTTCACATTTTTTATGTAAAAATATTTTAATAAGATTTCCTTTGGAATTTTGCTTAGATAAAATAATTGCTTCATCAATAGATAAAAGCTCATTGCAATATCTACATTTAACTTTTCTCGGCATTTATTCACTTCCTTTATTTTAAAAATCAAGAGGGTAAATTAATACCCTCTATTTTAATTTATTTATAGTGCTAACTTATACATTTTTTCTATCGTGTTTCTATGATCTTCTGTTAACTCATCCAAAGATGCTACTTGTGTTTCCTCTACGTATTCTTGCATTTTTAATTTAGCACCATCACCCAATTCACCAAATTTTTGTTTTATTGCATTGACCATTTCTTCAATTGTCAGTTTACGAGTTTTTTCTTCAGCTTGTTTTTCTGACTCCATTTCTTGTTTCTTTGCCATTTGTTGAATGTCTTCATCAGTTACAGGTTTCAATATTGATGATTTTACTCCTTGCTCAAATGCTTTTAAATAGTTATCTACTGAATAAGGTAAAGAATAAGGCAACTCTTTAAATCTTCCCCCACAGTCAATTTCTCCATCACTTCTAAAATGCATAGAAACTGATCTTCTTGCTGTTTTATGTTTTACATCATCTCCGTCGCCTATAACTGTCTTATCCACTACTAAATATGTAATCATATCTGCCATGTTTTCAAATAGTCCTGCGTAATCATCTGTTAATGCACAACTTAATTGCATATATTCTTCCTCTGAACTAAGTACCGCACCTGTATTTTTCTTTTTTAACTTCGTGTGAGCGACAAAGCAAAGCCCATACCCTGATCTTTTTAATTTTAATATAGATTCTCTCATTAGATTAATACAATATTTTTTACCTCTTCCAAATCCACCAAAAGCACTATTAATACTTTCAACTACTTTACCATCTTTCTTTTTTGAATCTCTCATTGTCTTATCTTCAGCCATGGCTAAGAATTCATCAACTGTATCAATCCCAACCATTCTAAATGTTGTATTTGTTCTTTCTTCAACTAATTCATCAACCCAATCTTCCCAGTCTTCCCAGTCTTCCACTTGAGGTGAATACAAACCATCTAAAGCATTTTGACCTGGTTCAAAACCGAATAATATTCCTTTTGACATATCTCCATTGTAATGTTTATGTATTAAGTCTCTGAACATTGTTGATTTTCCTGTTTTCTTTTCTCCTAAAAGAAAATGTATATAATCTTCTAATCTTACCTTTACTTCTATTGGTTTTAATTTTGCTAATCTTCCCATACTGAAATACCTCCAAATGATTTATTTTTAATTAAATTTTAATTTATAATATTTGCCTATTTAAACATTGCGTCAAATTGAGCTGTAATATCTTGTTTTACTTGTTCTTGTTTTTCTTCTTCCTCTTGTTTTGCTTTTTCTTCTACTTCATTAACCTTATTTTCTATTACAGGTGGGACTAAATCTTCAATTTCATATTCTTCCATTAAAGTTTTATCTTCTTCACCTACTGGCATGACTAATCTTAATTCTTTTATTTTAGTACCAATTGAACTACCTCTCATTTGTTTTATAGCTTGTTCAAGTGTAATGAATCCTAGTTTAACTCTTTTCTTTAAGTCATTAGATAAATCTTTTTCTATTAATTCTGTTTCAGAATTACCTTCAAATATCATATATCTCCATGATGTTCTATATACTTTATCTCTTTTAATATTCTCTGTAAACACTCCTGTAAGATAATCTACACGTTCTTTTATTGCTTCGTCTTCCCAATTAACCTTTAGGTTTGAAAAATCTAATATGTAAGTGACTGGTACAGGTACAACAACTTTGTCCTCTCTTTTATATGTTCTATGTCCTTGTATATAATATTTTCTACTATGTTTAAAGTCGCTTTTATCAAACGAATCTTTTGTCATATAAAAATTAGTTGTTCCTATTGCCTGGTTTTCTTCATCCTTTCTAGCTAATCTAATTTGATCTATAACTCTATTAAAATTAGTCTTTAATTCCCCCATCTTATTTACATATTGATTTATTTCAGTGTGACCATAAACATATATTTTTTGTCCATTTTTTAAGTGTTTTTGTATGTAATCTATAGCATCACCTGCAAATATGAATACTTTTTGTATCAACATCGGATTTTCATTGCTGTCAATTTTTATTTGTTTTTTTAACTCACCATTATCACCATTTACATTAGCTGTTTCGTTCTCTAAGGCTACTGTAATTTTATTAAAATATGGAATTGTTTCAACTACTTCTTCATCAAATCTTTTATCAAATGGTATTTTGGTTGTTTTATTACTACCATCTTCTTGTTTGTCAGATCTATAAATCCAATTTTGTTTCTTTTTGTCTTTTCCTCTTTCATCTTTCCCTGTTTCATTTTTAGTACGTTCAATTGCTTCATCTGACCAAAAACCTGCCTCTAATCCTACATATATATTATTTGTATCTGATATTTTAACTCCTAGATTCAATCTTTTTCTCATCCATCCATTCTTTCCTAATGGTTCAACTTTTACATATCTATCTAAATCCTTGTTTATTCTTGCCTCTCCTACTAATATAAAATTTTCATTAACTTGTTGTAAATTTGCCATATATTATTCCTCCTAATTTTTAAGTCTCATTGGACTATTTTATATTTATATTTATTTCTAATTTTTAATCATTTGACAATTAGGTGGAATTACTTTAAGCTTTATATGTAACCACCATAATGTCTTTGTTTATCAAACTCTATGACTGCGTTACATGGGTTAGATGGTCTCAACATCTAACCTTTTATTATAACATGGTGGTCTTACTCTTTTGATTGGTTTCTTACATCCTTTTTTAAATTTCAATTAATCACTTCTTTCTGTATCTATTTTAATTTATTTTTATATTTACCACTTTAAATATTTTATATTGAGCAAGTGCAAATTTGTATTTAAGCTACACTTGCTAATAATTTTTTAAAATTCTATGTTTATACTCTTTCTACTAGCTAAATAATCGCACATATGAACAAATCTTTCTATTCTAGTTTTAGGCGTTGGTAATACCTCTCTTTTAGTCCTATAATCCTTATTCCATTCGCCCATGTGACTTCTTATTGCTTTAACAATTTCGTTTAATATTTCTGGACTTACTAATTTATTTATATTATCATTGTTATATATGTAATCTGCAACTATTAATGGATGTTCTGTTTTGGTATATCTTGATTTTTCTATTCCACTTTTACATCCATCATGTAATAATAAAGCACTTATGATTATATCTTTTTGAATTGATGTAAAATCTTGAACCGTATGATTATTGAATAATTCTAATGCTATTTTTACAGCTCCTTTCGTATGTCTAACTAATCCACCTTCACCTAATGCATATTGAGGATGATATTTACCTGTTGAACTTGCAGGAACTTCCCAAAAATAATCAGGTAAACTTTCCAATGCCTTAATTGTAAATTGCTTAATGTTCGGATCATTAATTGAATTAATTTCTGTTTGAAATACTTTTAATTGTTCTTTCATCTTCAACCTCCCTTTAATCATCTTTTAATTTACTCTTATAGTAAGTTTTTGTTTTGTTCCCAACTCCTTACTACATTTACTATTATATCATCTATCGTTTCCCTTGTCAACTACTTTTGAGATTATTTTAATTAATTCTTATTTAATATTTATTGTACATAAAATTGCACATTTATTATTACTTCTAATCATTCTTAATATTTAGTCTTAACCTTCATTTCCTTTAGTTCCTTTAAATCTTCCTCTGTTTCTTTAATCCATTGTTCTTGTAGCTCCTTGCCTTTCTCTCTTAGTAATTTTCTACTATCACTAACGTAATAACGATCATTATACCATGCTACTTCACCAACAATAATTTTACTCTCCATATATGGATTATTTTTAATCGCTTCGATTATTAATTCCTTTTTCTTTTTATTGAAATATAAAGAATACAAAATATAATATCTCCTTTCTTATGTTTTTCAAATCACATTGAATTTACTCCCACTCTGCATCTATACGGACTTGTGACCGTTCTATATTATATCTCTACGAATCAACGTTGATATTAATACAAAGTTGCATTAAGAGTTGGGGATATAGAATCCCCTATATATGTTTATTTACTCTCGAACCTTTCTTTTAACTTTAAATACTCTTTATACTCGTCTTCCTCTATCTCCTTGTCTCTTTCTTTATTTTTCTTATCTACCTCTTTTGCATTTGCTTGATTTCTTCTTCTGTTATCACACTATATTTTAATAATATTCTTCTAATTGATGTATCAGAATTTGATAATACACATCTTATTATTTGTTGCTCATCCGCTACGTTATATATCATGTCGTATTCACTACCTCTACCATTAAACATTAAAACTTCCCTATCTTCGGTAATTATCATTGTTCCGTCTATATCAGCCATATGTTCTATATCACAATAAACTATTTTCTTTCCGTCTAATTGTTCTCCACTTGTTAATACCCTCATTTATATCCTCCTATTTTTTCATTTCTCCAAAATGGTTTATGATTACCTTCATTATTTTCTAATCTAGCATAACATTTCTCGCATAGTTTATATTTATTCTTCCAAGGAATTCTACTTAAATCTAGTCCACAACATTCGCATTCATTCATATATTGCTGACATTGCTTTTTGCTTTGTCTCTCTTCTTTATCACCTGTATAAATTAATTCTATTTTATTATTAAGTGTTGAAAGAATCCGTTTAATTCCTTTAAACTCCCACGGTAACGTGCCTATTTTAAATAATTGTGGTATTGAAATTTCTCCATTCCTATCTCTAAAATCTCTATTCTCAGTTAAATCTACGCTTGCTTTCATATTAACTACTTCCTTAAAAATGTTCTGACTTTATGAAATAATCCTTCTTTTTTCTTTGTGTTATTAACTCTAACTTTGCCTTGCTTGATTTCTAGTTGAGATAATTGAGATTTAAGATTATCAATATTCGTAGGAGTATCAATCGTATTAGCAATTTGTTTATGCTTCTTGTTCTGAAATTCATTTATCATTTTATCTAATGTTAATATGCATAGGTAAGATTTTGAACTTATCGCCATCTTTTCCCCGCATCCACACCCTACGTGCGACTTTCACCGCATAAGGCGTTCCATCTAAATCCAATTGAAAATTTATAAATTAATTATATAATTATCTTAGCCTTTCTTACCTTTATCACAGGGTTTTTAACTAAGACTCTTAATTCATTTAGTTTTTTAAGCTGTTTCTTATCTAAACCTACTTTATTCAGCAATTCTTCAATTTTATCTATATCCATTACATGTACTAATTTGTGTACGTCCGTAGTTAAAACAATTAAATTATCAAAGATATCCGTACCACCTAATTTTTTAGGCTTTTTGTGATGGCAATGCCAACCAAATTTACCTAGAGGGTGTTTAGATATATAACATTTATGAACGTCAAGATAATAATGAAATTTTCCGATCATTTAAGGGTGTAGTTTTTTACTCATCGTCATCTTTAAAGTGATCTTTTAAGCGATAAGACTTTCCATTAATAGGTACAACATGAGCATGGTGCAAAACTCTATCTAATATAGCATTTGCGATGATAGGATCATAAAAAATATCATCCCAAGCATTGAAATTTATATTAGTTGTTAAAATTGTACTTTTTTTCTCATATCGCATGTCAATGAGTTGGAAGAATAACTTAGAGTCTTCTTTATTTATCGGTAGATAGCCTAATTCATCTATTATTAGGAGCTTGTACTTACTAAAATGTTTAAGTCTAGAATCTAATCGATTCTCTAAATTTGCACGTTTTAATTGCTGTAATAAATCATGACATTTAATAAAGTATGTACTATATCTACGTTTTGCTGCCGCAATTCCTATAGATGTAGCAAGGTGCGTTTTTCCTACTCCACTAGGACCTAGGAAAACTATATTTTCTTGTGTATTTAGAAAGCGTAATGTTAAAAAATCTAATATCTGATCTTTATTAATGCTAGGTTGAAAGCTGAAATCAAAGTCTTTAACCTCTTTTTTATGAGGAAAAGCGCCTACTTTTACCATAGATTTAATCATATTTGCTTCTTTAAAATCTATTTCATAAGCTGTAAGCTTAATAAGAGCATCAACAAAGGATAAATTATTTTTAGTAGAAAAATCAATGACTTCGTCTAAATGATTAATCATTTGTTTAAATTTTAATACTCTAGATTTTTATAAGTTGTGTATATGCACTATTCATTTTATATACCTCTCCTATTAAATTTAAATTTTGTCCTAGCTTTCTTCATCATTTCATATGAGCTTTTATTAAATTGTTAAAGCACTAATCTCAGCATAATGTTCTGCATGATAATTTAATTTTTGATTTTGTATATCATGAATAGTAACTAATTTTGTGCTATAATACACATGTAATTGATGATCATATACTTGAAGTTTTAGTCGTTTACCTATATATTCTGGTGGGACAGAATATTGGTTTGATTTGTATGAAATCATGCTTTGACTATTTACTTTAACAGATGTGGTGGTTATTTTGTAAAGATTTCTTATCTGATCTTTAGGCAGTTTTGATAAGAAATCTTTTTCTTTCTGTAAATGTAATATTGGTATTTTACCTGTTGATGTATGACATTTACTATTAATTCTATTGTTTAAATCTGAAACAAGTTTGTGTAATTGCTCATAGTTTAATGTTCCATTATATGCTCTTATTTCATCTAATAATTTCATAGGAGCTTCTACTTTGGCTTTGGTGTTAGGTCTACCTGCTACGCAAGGGTGAACTTTAAAGCCGTAATCTTTTGCAAACTGTTGAAATTTATTATTTACTTTTCCTTTAGAATAATTAGTTCTAGGTAAATCCATAACAGTTTTCATATTGTCCGTTAATAGTTCCTCCGGAACTCCTCCAAAAGCTTCAAATGATTCATCAAGAAAAGAAAATAACACTTCTTGGGTTTTATCGAGAGATAACCTGTACACTCTAAATCTTGAATATGAAAGTATTAATACAAAGATATTAACATTAATGATTTCTCCTGTGTTTAAAATAAATTCTATATTTTCTTTCCAATCTAGTTGTGCTTGTTTACCTTTACCTGTTTCATACCTCATAGGCGCAGCCTTCGATAGATGTCCTTTTCTTCTGCTATTAAAATAGTGACTAAATTCTGGATGATTGGAGATATACCTTCTAAAAGAAGATTGAGCACAATCTAATCCATAGTTGTCTCTAAGATACTGCCACAGAATCCGTTTATAATAAAATATTTGAATAGAATCTTTACCAAGAAGTTTTTTGATAATAGGTTCAAAATGGTCTATTTTAGATTTACGATTTCTAGTAGTAGGTTTTACATATCCATTTAAATATTTACCTACGGTGCGTGGATCAACGCCAAGTTCTCTAGCTATTTGACTTTTATTTACTTTCAAATTATTTTCCTCCATAATTAAATTTAATTTATGAAGATCCTCTAACTTATCTATTTGTATTTCAGAATTAATATTCATTTGTATAATCATAATTACCTCCAGTTTATTAAATGTTGGTAATTATAGTATTATACATAAATCTAATTCTTACATCCTTAAATGATCACTTTCTTGCATTCCCATAATAGCACTTATACATTTACCATGCTGTGCAATATATTTACTAATACGATTGTCATTATATTCTATACTCATAGTAGGTATATACGATTCTTTAATATATTTTAAAGTATCCTTATTTATATGCTTCAGTGACTGATGTATTGTCCCCCTACCAACTTTAGTATAATTACATATATCTTGACTAAAGTTTATAGGTGTTACGTTCTTTTGAGCATATATAGGTGACATAACTACCCCACTTATCATGAAGTATTTAGGGTTATACCCTTTATATCTTTTACGTTGGTGCATAGATAGATTTTCAGTTTTTGCTTCGGTTCGATTATTTTTAAGTCCTTTTAAGGTCTGAGAACAACTATAGTTTATATCCCTCAAATTTTTTGTTATATGGGTAGCCACTTTATAGTAGTTTTGTATCCCATGTACCACAGAGTTATATGAATTTATATTTGATTTCGTTGGTCTCTTTTTAATTTTCTTTATTTCTTTTCTAATTTTAGTAGTAGCGTTAGTTTTAGCTTTATCACTCATATATGTTTTAGCAACCCACAATGTTTTATAATCTTTTGTTTTTCTAAGTTTATTTCTTTTCCATTCAGCTTTCATTTTAAAACCTAAAAACTCAGAATAGCTTTTCTTTAGATTCAATACCTTAGACTTCTCAGCTGAACATTCTAATCCTAGCCTATTTTTAAGCATATCTCCTACTGCAATATCTATAGCTTTTGCTTGACTTCTAGTTCTACAAAAAATTTTAAAATCATCGGCATACCTAACAATGTAGATTTCTTTTAGTTTACTCTTCTTTAACATTTTATTCCTAATACTATGGTCAACCACTATTTTACCTGTTTTAGAGGTTCTATATTTTGTGTAATCTTTATCAGTTTTAAATGTTTCCCACTGATTAGATACCCACCAATCTAGTTCATTAAGTACTATATTACTTAATAAAGGGCTTAGTATACCACCTTGGGGTACTCCTTTTGTAGGTATCCCTATGCCTTCTATTGGTGCTTTTAGCATTACAGATATTATTTTAAGTAGTTTTTTATCTTTTACCCCTAATGCCCATAACTGTTTCAGTAGTTTACCATGATTAACATTATCAAAGAATCCTTTTATATCTACATCTACACAGTGGTATAGTTTAGTTATATTTATCAAGTACACTGACCTAGTAATAGCGTGATGTGTACTCCTATTCGGTCTAAAACCATAACTGTGTTTATGGAACTTCGCTTCACATATAGGCTCTAATACTTGCAATATACATTGTTGGAATAATCTATCCCAAATAGTGGGTATACCTAAGGGTCTTGTTTTACCATTAGCTTTAGGTATCTCTACTCTCCTTATAGATTTTGGTGTGTAAAAATCAAACATAGTTTTGATTTTAGTTATTACTTCATCAATATCTATATTATTTATGTCTTTAATTGTAGAACCATCTGTACCCTTAGTCTTACTACCTGTGTTAGATTTTATGTTTCTATACGCTAATCTAATATTATCCTCGTCTGACATTATATTTACTAATTTATAAAAGTTATAACCTTTTTGGCTTTTATAGTACAATGTATCAAAAGTATCTTGTACATCATAATATTCATTATGCCTAAGTTTCTTCTTGGTCTCCAAGTCGATTACCCCCTTTGTTATAAAATAACAGGGATATATCTTTTTTAGTCACACCAGAACCTTAAGGACTTAAAGGAACTTAAAAAAAATTATTCAATCTTCATTTAGACTAGTGGCTATCCCTCCATGTTCGTTACACATTTCATAGGTACTGTGCCACCACTTTCACAAGCATAAAACAAAGTTATCCTTTATCAACTATTATCGTTTTAAGTTTTCCTTTGTACCGTTTCATAGACCATAGAGAGTCTCCACGTCACTTGCTTACCATGTTGAAATATATTTATCTATTACGATGAATTTAGGTGCTTTCTTTGAGCCTGTTGGCGTTCCAAAACCTTTAATTTTGCAAGGATGTTCACAGTGACCATCATTACTAATCCCCATCCAACCTACCTCTAAGGGTAGAACTACCTCTTCGATAGCCTATATTTCTAGACTCGTACATTCAAAAGTTCGTCAGAAATTTTTTTAACGTAACGTATAGTTTAATCTCATTCTCACCATGTCCATCAGACACAAGCAATATGATTTACGCCTTACCCCTCGGTTTGGTTTTCGTCAGCCTAACTGTTACGGTAAATTCTCTTGCCTTGACATCGGGCTTAATACACGCCTAACCCTTATTTAAGTTCGTGCATTCCGACCTCGTGTGTTCCCTTCAGGGCGTTACCCCTTCATTCGAAACATCAATATATTCCTTTACACTGAAATATTTCAGTGTAGTCTACCTTTACCGAAGTAGCGTTAAACACTCTTCATTAATAGACAACATGTCGCACAATCACAATATTCATCCACCCAATCTCCCAAGAAATAAAATCTGTCTATTACAGCACGACTTTTCTCATCTTGAAAAGTACCAAATAATATAGGGTCTTTTTCTCTACGTTCTTTTTCTACCTGCCTTTCCATTTTACCTGTATAGTCAGTAAATAATATATATAACTGGTCAAATTTACCCTTAGTCTGTTTAATCACTTCTACAATTTCATCTGGTATTTCCCTTTCGTAACGTTCCAATTCTATTAATTTAACTACATCTTTAGCTATATTATCTATGTACTCTTCTACATCATCTCTATATATAAAAGTATTAATACCCATTTTAACTATTTCTCTTTCTTTTTCTATTGCTTCCAAGTGAAATATTAATTTTTTTAATCCTGATGTTTGTTCTGTTGTAACATATTTTTCAGCTAATGTTAATCCGTTATTATAAATTTCTACTAGTTCATTATCTGTAATTGTATGTCTCTTTTGTTTTATTAAATCAAAATATTCTTTTGGTGTTAATTCCTTTTTAATATCCATTATATAACCTCCCTTTATTTCAAATTATTTTAATGTATTTCATTATCCAAACATATTAAATTGTAAAAATACGAACGTTGCTATACTGATAGCTTGAACGAGAAAGTTCGATGCAGGAATGCCCTCTTTAAGTTTAATAAAATATCCATTTATAACAGTAAACCATATAGCGACTACTAAACTAATGAACTTTATAATAATCATTTAAATATCCTCCTAAAATTTTATTGTTTTTTAATTAAATCTCTTTAAAAGCATTGTTTTATATATTTATGCTTTGTTGCATATTACTTTATTTTTGTGAACTAATGCTTCCATCCCAAAAATGGAAATATTCCATGCACTAGATGTTCTATTAAATCTCCTGTTTCGTGTAAAATTATTTTTAAACATTTCTTACTTACACTTAAATTAGCTTTTAAATGCTCAATATATTTCATGCTCTTCTATACTTCAACTTGTACTATCATAGTGTATTGACCTTTTTCTAACTTAATATCTTTTAAATCTGTTGGTGAAGGTATTTCATCTCCATCTTCTAACATACCTGTTAAATGCAATTCTAGTGCATCATGTGCCATATAATAAGCGTCTGCTATGTCATCACCTTCTGTTATACATCCTTTAAAATCAGGGAATGTAATACAATAACCTCCACATTCTAAATCTTGTGTTAATATAGCTACATACGTACATTTCTTCATATTCATAAAATATTTCCTCCTTTTCACATATAATATAATCATTACACATTATCACTTACGATAAAAGTCTTAATTTATATCCTTTTACATCTAGCTTTGTCCTTACAAACTTGATTTACGATCTTACTTTCTTCTTTTGTCTTAGCAGATACCACACAACTCAATACAGAACTTTTGTTGTAATATCCTTCAATTGTATAAGTTGGTATTCCATTATCTCTTAATGTATCAGCTATAATTTTACTATCTTCTCTTGTTCTTGGAGCTACAAAGAATGTCCATTCCTCATCTTTCTTAAACTTATTAAATAATCCTGTAGCTAAAAATGTTCCTAATGTCTCAGCAACCCCTATTACAACTATTCCTATATAACTTTTAGCTATTACTACATTCATTAGGATTATAGCATTTGTAATAGAAGCTACACCTTTTAATATTCCTGCCAATTTATCATACCCATAAATTAAAGCTTTTGTTTTAGTTGTTGTGAACATACAATCTACTAATTTTAATACAAATACCAATATATATAGCTTAATCATCCTACCATCCTTTCTTTGTTACCTTTTTTGTTATCTCTTGTATAACGTTAATTGCATACTATATATATTCTTTTATATTACATTTTTTCCTTTATAAATTCTTCTGTTATTTCTCTTAACTCCTGAACACTCTGTTCTAAGTCTCTATTAACTATCTTTGTATCATATTTTAATCCTCTGAACATCTTAAAATCATTAATCAATCTTGATATCCCTTTTACTAATCCATCTCGTTTGATTAATCTTTTAATTCTAGTCAAGAATGGAACTGTAACATATACGATTTTGTAATCTACTCTGCTTTCTACTTTATTAGCGAAATAATCTACTCCTGCCTTATCTATGATGTAATATGTACTTTCCTCCACTTGATCCATGTTTGCCCAATAATGATTACCATTAAAATATGTATAAGCTACAGTATCAACTTCGTTCCCTAATTTGTCATATACTTTTATTTCATTGGTTTTGTCATCTCTAATAAATGTGTAATCTTTTTCTCTAACAAATATATGTCCTTTTTCATCCTTTGTTCTTTTAGGTCTAGTAGTATAACTTTGTATAGCTTTATATCCATACCATTCCATTTCTTCTATTATAGTTGATTTACCACTTGCAGATTGTCCTAAGACTAAAATTATTTTTGGTTTATTCATAAATCACACTCCCTTATAATTTATATTTTAATTTAATTTAATTTCTTTGATATTATCTCATCTAATAACTTGTTGACCCTATCATACTCATTGTGACTAATTACTCTAACAAATCCTGCTGTCTTATAGTCATTTAATCTTAATCCTCCAACTACTAAATAGTATTCCCCTCCTTCGTAGTCTTTAACATAAATCTTACTATCTTTTCTCAATTCCATTGAAGCATAGTTTAAGTTCATATATCTACCCACCTACCTTTTAACTAATTTGTATTCTAGATTGTTTATATCTCCTTTCCACATTTATAAGTATACTACCATACTTTTCTAATGTCAACTATCATTTTAATATATTTTAATTTATTTTTATTTAATTTATACCTTTTAATAAAACAAAAAAGACGCTAGTTAAACACTAGCGTCTTTCAATTTAACTTAAAACTCAAATTTTATGTAATATCATCACTCTAAATATTTTCCCTAACTACTCTGCATGGATTCCCATATGCAACCTTATCAGATGGAATATTTTTTGTAACTATGCTTCCTGCACCTATTACAACATTGTCTCCAATTTTTATTCCTGGCATTATAATTGCTCCTCCACCAATCCAAACATTATTGCCTATAGTAACGGGTGCTGTTTGCGTTTTGCAAAATTCAAAAGACCCATCTTTCTTAATTTGACCAAAACGTTCTATTGCATTTATAGGATGAAATGCTGTATATACCTGAACATTAGGAGCAATCAATACATTATCCCCGATAATAATTTTATTATCATCTAAAAAAGTACAATTCATATTTACTTCGCAATTATTTCCAAAATAAATATTACTTCCATAATCAACAAAGAACGGTGAAGTAATCCAAAGGTTTTCCCCTCTACTCCCAAGTAATTCATTAAGAATATTATTTTTTGTATCTAAATCCTCAGACATACTATTATTATATTTTCTAATCAAGTTTTTTGCTTTATGCCACTGTGTAATCAATTCTAAATCCCCACAATCATAAAACTGCCCCGCTAACATCTTTTCTTTTTCCGTCATAATATCCTCCCATTCTAAAACTCTTATTTAAATAACGTTTTTAGTATTTTAATAGCCTCATCCTTTTTTAAAACTTTACCATAAGACATAACTTTGTCATTTATAACAAGTGCAGGTGTAATCATAACTCCATATTTAGCAATTTCTGAAAAATCAGTAACATGTTCTATAGTAGTAATCATACCAAGTTCCTTAAGAGCTTCTTTTACATTCGCTTCAAGCTCATTGCATTTTTTACATCCTGAACCAAGCACTTTGATATATACTCCATCAGATTTTATTTTTCCCATGGTACTTGTATTGCAACTTCCTCCACAACAACTATTTTCTTTTTTCTTTTTACCAAAATTAAATAATCCCATACTGTCACATCCTCCCAAATAATATATATCTTAAAACTTTTAAAATATTAGTCATATTTACATTTATATTATTAAACTTTTTATTTCTACCTTATTATGCAAATACAAATTGAAAAATATTAAAAAAATAACCTATAATAATAATCCCAACAGTTACAATACTAATAAAAACTACTAACAGTTTTGGTTTAACGGCTTTACGAAGCATAATCATTGATGGAAGGGATAATGCTGTAACCCCCATCATAAAAGAAAGAACTGTTCCAAGCCCTACACCTTTTGCAAATAATGCTTCAGCAATTGGAATTGTACCAAAAATATCTGCATACATTGGTATACCTATTATGGTTGCCAAAATTACAGAAAAAGGATTCTCTTGCCCAAGAATATTTTGAATAACATCTGTTGGTATCCAATTATGAATAAGTGAACCAATTCCTACTCCAATTAATACATACCAAAAAACCTTTTTTACTGTAGATTGAACTTGTCCCCAAGCATAAAAAATACGATCTTTTTTAGTAAGTTCATGTGATTCAATATCAACACTTCCTGCTGTTTTTACAAATTCCTGAACATATTTTTCCATACCCAACTTTTCAATAAGTGTTCCACCTACTATTGCAAGAATAAGTCCAACAATTACATATGCAACAGCTATCTTCACACCGAAAATACTCATTAATAATATTAAAGAACCTAAATCCACCAAAGGCGATGATATTAAAAATGAAAATGTTACTCCTACTGGCAACCCAGCACTTGAGAATCCTATAAATAATGGGATAGATGAACACGAACAAAAAGGTGTTACTGTTCCAAGCAAAGCTGATATACCATTTGCTACAACTCCTTTAAATCGTCCTAATATCCTTTTTGTTCTTTCTGGTGGAAAGTAACTTTGGATATAGGAAATAATGAATATTAATACAGATAATAATATAAATATTTTTATTGTATCATAAATGAAAAATTGTATACTCCCCCCGACTCTACCTGTAATATCAACTCCTAAATTAGTAATAATATTACCAATTAAAATATTTAACCATTTCATACTTAGTATTTGATTTTGGAAAAAGCTCCAAACCATCTACTACCACCTCCTTTAATACATATTGATACATTTAAAAATGTCGATATGTTTTTCTTTATAAATGCCATCCTTTAAAAGATGGCTATTTATAATCATATTTTCTTTTTTTCAACATTAATAATTTCATTAAGTAGTTCTTTAGCATGCTTACAACCTGACTCACTGATTGAATAATAAGTCCATTTTCCTTCTTTTCTACTTTTAATCACTCCAGAGTCACATAGTATTTTCATATGATGTGAAAGTGTTGACTGGCTTATATGCAAATTATCTAATAATGCACATGCACATCTCTCTCCGTTTTGTAAAAGTTCCAAAATCATTAGACGGTTTTCATCACAAAACGCCTTAAATATTTTTGCATTTTCTTTATATCTCATCTCCATATCATCACCCTCAAATCTGTCTTGTGCTATAATTATATTCCTCATATCGAAAAATGTCAATATATTTTTATTTAATTATTATTTAATTAATTTTTTAATTAATATATGTATAATAATCTTAAACAACCATTTGGTTGTAAAAACTATGTAAATATTCCTCAAAATCAAAGTCTAAATCAAATAAATTTATAAATATACTCATTAAAACTTGTACTACTATACTATTCCCTGCTTGTTTGTATAATTGAGAATCGGATATTCCTAACTTCTGTGTATTATAAAAATCTATATCGGTAAATCCCATCAATCTCCAACATTCCAAAGGTGTTAATTTTCTTATAGAATAGTTTTTTTGACATATTGTGCCTTGATTACAACTACAAGTTAAAGTTTGTGCAACTCCATGCCCAACTCTACCTCTTCTAGTTTTACTATTTGGTTGTTCTAAGTTTATTGAATCACCTACTGTTGCCTCATCATAACCTTTTTTAGTAGCTTGTTTTATTTTAGTTACCTCATCATCTAGCTTCTCTAACAATATACTGCACTTGTCGTTATCAATATAGAACCTTTCATCAACTTGATTTTGCAATATATCTTTTAATCTGTACCCATAATCCTTACCTTCATTAAATTTCATTTGTTTATTATCTATGTATTCTCTTATTCCTATAACGAATATTCTTTCTCTATTCTGAGGTATACCAAAGTTTTTAGCATTTAAACATTTATATTTCCCTTTATCATTTGTTAAAACATATGTATTGTATCCTATTTCCTTTAATTCATTTATTATATCTTCAAAATCATTTACAAACTTCTTACTTATTAGATTCTTAACATTCTCTATCATTATGTACTTTGGTTTCTTGGCTTTGATTACTCTAATACCATCTACGTATAATCCGCTTCTAGTTTTATCTCCATTTTCATCAACAAATCCCTTTTGTTTACCCGAAACGGATATATCAGTACAGGGAAAACTAAAATTAAACAAATCAAAATCAGGTAATTCATTTGGATCTATTATTGATATATCTCCATAATTCTTTAGCGACACACTTGCTTCATATACTTTTTTTAATTTATCTAACCTTAAAGATTTAGCTTTATTCTTACCTTTCTTAAAATCATATCCTATATTCCTATCCTCTAAATATTTAACCATTTCTTTTTTAGTGGGGAAATTGATTATTTTATTGTGATATAAAAGTTAATTAAAATAAAAAACTAAAAAAGAAAGGAAATGATATTTATGAAAATTTTTAAGTATTTAGAATTATTTGCAGGATCGGGCTTAGGAGGTATGGTTTTAGATAATTATGGTGGAGAGTGTATAGGGTATTCTGAAGTTGATAAATATGCGATAAAGAATTATGAATCAAACTTTCCTAATAAAATTAATTATGGGGATATTACAAAAATAAATGAAAAAGAATTACCTAAATTCGATTTATTAATAGGGGGATCGCCCTGTCAAAATATTTCTATTATGCGAAAAACAAATACTAAAAATGGTAAGGTAGAGGGGTTAAGGGGGAATGAAAGTAAGTTATTTTATGATTACATAAGAATTTTAAACGAACAACTGCCCAAATGGTTTATTTTTGAAAATGTAAGAAATCTGCTACACTCAAATGATGGTGAAGATTTTAAAATAGTTAAAGAATGTTTTGAAGGAAATTATAACATTAAATATCAGATAATGAATACTTCTGATTATGGTTTGCCACATACAAGAAGAAGATTATATATAGTAGGACAAAGAAAAGATTTAGGAGATTTTGATTATAAATTTCCAACTGAAATAGAATTAAAATTAAATGTCCAAGATTTACTAGAAAAAGACGTTAATGATAAATACTATTTGACTGATAAGATGTATAAAACAGTTATGAGTTGGGGAACTGGTGGATGGAAAGCCAAGCCTGAAACAGATTTAAAAATAGCTAGACCATTAACAGCCACAATGGCTAAAATGCATAGGGCGAGTTGTGATAATTATTATCATACAGAATATAAACCACAAGGTAAAACTAATTTAAGAAGACTAACCCCTAGAGAATGTGCTAGATTACAAGGATTGCCTAATACATATAAAATAGTAATAAGTGATACACAGGCATATAAATTGATGGGAAATGCGATGAGCTATAATGTTGTAGATAATATATTTAAAGAGTTACAAAAATACATATTAAAATTAAATTAAAATATAAAAAATAATATAAAATTTAGGAGGAGTTATATGAACAACAAACAAAATATAAAAATTAGATTATTTGATAGTTTTGCAGGGATAGGAGCGTTACATAAAGCACTAAAAAATATAGGCGTAGAAATTGAATTGGTTGGTATGAGTGAAATTGATGTAGATGCTATTATATCTTATAGTGGAGTACATCAAATTAACAATAAAATAATCAATTTATCTACTCTCTTGGCACTTTTAATAGTTTGATATTTCTTCTAGATACATTAGAATACTTTCTATCAATCATTTTCTTAATTTCTTTAAATCCCATATCATAAGATATTAAAGTTCCTATTTCTTGTTCTAATTTATCCACTACTTTAACTTCCTCATCGGTCAACCAAGGTCTTATATTTTTGCCTTTTGGTAGATTATTGTCTTTTCTTAAATCAAACGCATTGCTACCATATAAAGTTTCATACACTAAATTAGTAAACATGACATATGGATTTTTATTAGTTTTATATTTTTCTATATTATAATAATCCCTAATACAATCAGTCATATAATTTCTAGTTGCTATCCCTAAGTATCTTGCTTTATACCAATTCAATTCTTTTTCCATTTCATTAAATCTTGCTATGTATAATTTTTGTAATTCTTGTGCATTTGATAATTTTCTAAAAGAGAAGATTACTAATACCAATAAATCTTTTGATAATCTATAATATGGTTGTAGTTTATTTTGTGAATTCTTATAATAAAGAATTGAATATGTAAAATCAGTATGTTTATGTATATATTCCTGTGCTTCAGAGGATGGGGAGTTTAATTCCCCGTCCTCAATTTTATAATCTTTTAATACTTTTCTAATACGTTTTAATACCTCTTTATGTTCCGTATTTAAAACTTCAGCTAAATTTAAACTATCTGTATACACCCAACTTTCTCCACTTAGTACAGATTTTCTTTCATTGTTGAACGTAATCATTAATCCATTTTTATCTTTTTTATTTTTCTTTTTTACCATTAAAACACCCCTTTAATCTTATTTTAATTCAATTTTATAACCCATAAAATGAGTTTTTTATTCTATACTTTCTTATTTTTACTTATCCAATGCTTTAATCCATTTATCGTTTATTTCTTTGAATTTTTCCATATATTCTGTATTGCTTATTTCCTCATAAGTAATACCATTTAAATTACCTATTATATCATTCCCCTTACCCCATGCACCTGAAAACAAATTTTCCTTATAAAATGGACAATGCAATGAGCTCTTATATGAATCATTAAACCATAATGCAGGATATTGATGCTCATTGAAACAATAGTTTGAAATTGTAAGTATAGGTTCATCTATATCAATAATTTTACAATAAGAAATAACTCCGTTCTTCATTCGTTTAAAACATCTGCCTATATTCTTTTTACATTCTTCTTGTAGTAAATTTATATATTCTTTATTAATACTGTATCTTTGATTTTCTAGCTTTTGCAAATTTTTATCTATTATATCTACCTCATCTTTTAAATGTTTGATGACTTGATTTTCTTGACACATCTTACTTCCTCCTATTTAAGCTTATTTTCATTCATTCTCTATTAATTCATCTAAATCATGTTGCCAATTCTACATTTTAATTTAATCTTAGTTCCATCAACGTTGAGCTTATTCCATCTCTAATCATTGCTTCTTGAAATTCATCACAAAGAAAATGATATATATTCTTGAATCCATTTTCCCCAAAGCGTTTTATACTTTTCTTAAACATTCCTCTAAAGAATGAAGAATTAATACTACATACTATATCTGGTATTGTAATCATAACTTTTATATTTTCTTTTCTCTTAGCCATCCTGTCTACACCATCTAAATTAAACAATTTTCTTAATTTAATTCCATAATCTCTTCCTAATAGTATTTGTTTATTTTTTATAACTTTCTCTAAATCTATAGATATAATTGTTTTTTCATTATCAGTATTGTCTATTTCTCCATATCTCCACTCATCCCTTACTTTGTTAAGATCTATTGATTTTGAGGACGCACTTCCCATTAGATTCTTTAACAGTTCTTTCTTTTTTTGATTAATCTCTTGATGTTTGATATTTAACATCCTTTCTATTATAATTTAATTAAATTTAATTCACTATAAAAGATATGTTTTATGCTTCTATCATTCTTTTTAAATCCCATATTACATCCCTATAAGTATTGATCCTAGTTTCTAAATATTCATTACTCGACACACTTATAGGATTATCTTCTAGCATTTCTTTACAAGTCTTCATTTGTACTTCATATGTAGCAATTAATTTTTCTATCTCTTTTGATTCTATTAACATATTTCCCTCCCACAATTACTATTATATTCCTATCAACCTAAAATTGCAATACTTTTATTTTAATTAATTTGTATTTATGCTAAAATAGATTACAACCTTGCTCTCTAAATCTTATTACTTGGTTTTTGTATTCTTCACTTGTCCAACCTTCCTTTGAACACATACATTTCTTACATAAATATTGTCTATTATCATCTGTACCTTGAAAACTACCATTTCTTTTTAAAAACATTGCAATTTCGTCAGGGTTTAAGAGCTTACCACAACTACATCTATGTTGAAAATATCTTCTAGCTATTTCTTCTGATATCCCTTTTATTTCGGCTAATTTTTGTACTCTTTCAGGAGTAGGTTTTAATCTAGTTAATTCATACTCTTTACTCATTCCTTGTTTCCATTTACCTCCATTAATCCATTCTTCTTTAGTCCATTTTAATCTCCTTTTCACTCCCCATACCTCATAATTTTTTTCTAGCATTTTAGTCCATCTGTTCCATAAAAACGGATAATATTTTTTAATTAATAAATCATTATAATCGCTACTATAAGGACATAAAAGACATCCTGTGCGGTTAAATCCTAAATAATACATGTGATTGATTTTGATTTTATTATGTAGAATATACAACCATACATCTTCATCTCTCCAATTTACAATAGGTAAAAATCTGTGCCAATGTTCAGGTACGTTTAGATTTTTATTGGACTTATTGATTGCTTCGTTTAAATCCCAATCATAGTTAGAACGTTTTGTTGACTCATATTTTCTCATACCTACAAAGCTAATATATTCTTGTTTTTTGTCTAATATTTTTTTAACCCTTCCTTCTTTATATGTAGAACAGCAGTTACGTACTGTTACCGAAGGTAGAAAATAGTTTTTATCTTCTTTAAGCCATTTATACCAACCTTTTTCTGGTGTATGTATATCTTTTATTTCTATCTTTAAATCCCGTAATATATGTCTATATGTATCTGGTGTATCATTTGTTGTATTATATACATCTATACTATAATTATTTCTTAATATTTTAGCTTTAGGAAAAACATAATTTCTAAGTATATAATACATGACATCGCTATCTTTGCCTCCACTTATACCAACTCTAATTGGCACATTGGGATGATTTAGTATATACTCGGTAGTATTTTGAATACTTTCTTCTTCTAATTGATGTATATACTCCTTATGTAATTCGTACTCTTCATTTAAATTGTTGTTGTGTATAATTTCAAATTTATTGTTTTTAATTTCCATTGTTATGTTATCTTTGTCAAAACTAACTATTCTATTTTTTACAATACTAACTTTCTCTCCATCTACTTTAAACCTTAAAATTGCAGGTTTTGTATTCGGGTTTATATATATTGAACTACCATCTCTCCAACAATTATTAGGTAGTTCAACTCCTAAAATTTCTTGTAAAAATACTTTTTCTTCATTAAATATCGGTTTCACGTACATTCTCCTATTCAATCTGTATTGCCTATTGATTGAATAGGGAAAGCTATATTCCTAAACACACTCCGATTCCATTTATATAGAATTAGCAGTCTAGTCAAGTTTTAAAACTTAGGGTATACTTTTTACGGTTTTAACCCACTTATCCTTTTTGCATTAAATTACATATGGCTAATATATAACTTAACTATACCAACCTCAGTACAAGGATTAGAAGTCGTGAAACTCTATATATTAATTTATTAATAATTTACTAGATCCTAAGTAAAACATATTAAGAATCTGAACGTTTAATAATGGCTTACTTGGATGTTGTTTATTCCAATTATTTATATGGTCAATAAATTTAAATTTAACATCTTCTTTATATTCATCTTTTTTAACTATCATTAATTTTTCCTTTGATTTTTTATTTCCTCTATTTGTTTTATATGTAAAATCAATCTTCCAATAATCAAAAGAAATATCGTCAATAAGTATTTTACGTGGATGTATTTTTAATATTTCTTCTTTAGGGTTTGAAAATTTACCTTCATAACGATCTGCAAAGAAATCAAATTTAGAATTGTCTATAATATCTTGGAATTTCACCTTTCCCACCTCCTTTATAATTATTTTTATTTTAATTATATTTTATTATTTGGTTAGCCTATCTTATTCCTAATTTCTTCTTTATATTTTTCCATGTTCTCATTACTTCTTTATATGTATCTTGCATACTTCCTCTATCGTAGTCTATTGAAATACTATCTCCATAAACACACTTATTGTTTTTTTCGTTCTCCCTAGTCCAAGGACAACCAACAGAAGATGTATTGTAGTAGCTTAATTGATCCTGTAACTTATTTATAATGTCATCACACATATTTTCTGCTTGATCTTCTGTATTTGCTATAACTTCTATATCGTAATATCCATAACTATTATAATGTTTACCTCTTATCAACCTTGCCGATATATTCATATATCTCACCCCTTATACGTAATATTTAACTATGTATACATTATATCATATACCAAATATTATTCAATACATATTTTAATTTTATTTTATTTTATTTAATTTTTATAAATCATTAATATTCCTTATTCTTTATACATCAAGAAGTAGCACACCCCCTCTCGATGTACGACCCACATTCTATAACAAATCTTCTATTGCCTTATTTAAGATTTCATCGCCAGAATATGAACATATGCGTTCAATTAATTCTTTTCCTAAGTCTTTCAATATATTCTCATTATTAATGATTTGTTCTCTTACTTCATCTACATATTCTAAATTGTCAATGTTGTAATTGCTTAATACTTTAGTTATTACTGCTTTTGCTTGATATTCAAAACCATCTTCCATAGTTATAATCATGTTAAATTCTCCTTTTATAGTAATTATTAATATTATACAATATAATAATGTTTTTTTAAACCTCAAATACATCATTATTTAATTTTAATCAATCTGTATTTAATTTCATAAATCATCAATCCTCCATAGTTTTCTCAAATAATCTCTATATTTGGTATCAACATTAAATTTATATCTCTCAAAGCTTCCAATCCCTTTATTATTGCATATATATACTATCTCATTATTCTTAACTTTTATAGCCATATTGCCATACCTATAGACTTCCACACCTTCTCTATCATCAGGCATTTTAACACCTGATAAAGCATTACTACTTAATTTCTTCATAACTTCTTTATATGTACAATTCTCATTTCCTTTAACATTATATATATAATACTTATAAACCCCATATCTCAAATTATACCAAGTTTCTTTTTTATTGTATTTTGATTCTCCTCTATAATTTAATTCTCTTGTATATGTATTATTCTTTAATAATTTACCTTTCAATATTGGTATAAACTTATCTAAATATTTTAATCCTAACATTTTTTAATTTTCCCCTTCTAATAATATTGATTTAAAAGAAACCATTTTCTAGTTCGTAATTTTCTAATAAAAAATTATTAGGGTTGTCATATATTTGTTCAATAGTTTTTAAGACTCCCTTATCATTAATAAGAAATCCTAAGTAATTAAAAAATTCGCTTTTTAGTTTACCTTTTGATGACAACACTACTTCATTATTCTTTTTAACAGTAATAATAAGTTCGCGACTAAGTATATATCTAGATGTAAGTTCCCAATCTACATCTCCAACTTCCACTTCATAATCTTCAACTTTAATAATATTATTAAGCATTTGACTCCCCTCCATATATTTAATTTAATTTAATTTGTACATAAAACTTGAATTTTATCTATAGGGGGAAATATTAATATACCCCCCCTATAATTAATTATTTTATCATCTCCACAAATTCTTCCTCTGTAATAATAGGAATATTTAAATCTTTAGCCTTTTGATTTTTACTTGAAGTAGATTCCACATCATTGTTTATTAGATAATCTGTCTTTTTTGAAACTGATCCTGTAACCTTGCCACCCATTTCTTCAATCTTTGCTTTTACTTCATTTCTATTTTTAAATACATGAACATCGCCTGTAATAACAAAAGTTTTTCCTTCTAACTTATTACTACTACTTTCTTTAACTTCCTCAAAATCAATAAACTTAAGCAATTTATTAACTAAATTTATACTATCTGTATTGATAATAAAGTAATTATATATTTCACTTCCTACTACATCACCTATTCCTTCAATACCATATATTTCAGTTAAGTTACAATTCATTATTTTATCTATGCTTTTGAACTGTTTTACTAATAGTTTAGCAGTTCCTAATCCTACGTTTGGTACACCTAATGCAAATATAAAATTCTCTAATTTACAATATTTAGATTTTTCAATTGCTTCTATCATGTTGTTATACGATTTAGTACCAAGGCCATCTATATTAATGATTTCTTCTTTATACTGTTCAAGTTTATATATATCATCTATATCTTTTAAATACCCTAAATTTACGAATTTTTCTATAGTTTTTTCTGATAAGCCATCTATATTCATAGCGTTTCTACTACAATAATGAGTAATTCTTGATATATGCTTAGCTGAACATTCAGGATTATTACATATTAATACTCTTGCAGTTTTTAAAAGCTTTTCCTCTGTTTTTCCTCCACATACAGGACATTCAGTTGGAATTATTTCTGTATTACTCATAGTATCGTTGCTCATAACTTTAGGTATTACCTGATTAGCTTTAATAACTTTTATAGTATCCCCTTGACCAAGTTTTAAATCTTCAAAATAGTCTAAATTGTGTAATGTAGCACGTTCTACTACGCTCCCTTCAATTTCAACAGGTTTAAATCTTGCTACAGGATTAATCATCCCTGTACGTGACACTTGCCATTCAGTGGTTATATATTGAGTTTCATATTCTTCATCATAAAATTTATAAGCTATACTATGTAAAGGATGATGAAGTGTATCTCCTAATAAATTAGCATACTCTATATTATTATAAGCAAATACAAGTCCATCTATAGGAAATCCTTTTTCATATGCTGATTTTTGCATTTTTGATATTACTTGCTCTAAGTCTTCACTATTATTATATTTTATATATTCTATAGTTTCAAACCCTAATCTACTTAAAAACTCCAACTGTTCTTCTTTCGTTATAAAATCAACACCTTCACATTCTAATAGACTAAACGCATAGAATTTTACATTTCTTTTATCACATATGTTAGAGTCTAATTGTCTTACGCTTCCTGCAACTAAATTTCGTGAATTGGAATATTTATCTTCATCATCTAATTTAGAATTAATTAATTCAAAATCTTCATCTAATATTACAGACTCACCTGACAATTTTAAATATCCTTTAAAATCTATTTGTAATGGTATGTTTTTAAACGTTTTAACATTATGAGTTATATCTTCGCCTATTTCACCGTTGCCTCTTGTACTTCCTTGTAGCAATTGACCATTCTCATATATCAATTCACAAGTTAATCCATCGCCTTTATCCATTATTATTACTTCATTACTACCTATAAACTTATTCAAATCACCTATAGATTTTGTTTTTCCTAATGACTTTAACGGTATATTATGTACGACTTTATCCAATTTACTCTTTACTTCATATCCTACTTTTTGTGTTGGAGAATTACTTAATATTATTCCCGTATCTTGTTCTAATTGCTTCAATTTATCAAATTTATCGTCCCATTCTTTATCTGTCATTACAGTTTCATCACTATTATAATATTTATCACTTGCTTGATTTAATTCTTTAATTAACTCTTTTACTCTTTGTGTTTTATCTTCCATATTAACACCCTTTCTTAATTTAATTTATTTATATAATTATATAATATTTTAGCACAGTTAACAAATATTTTTATTAGACTTTGATAACAATGCTAAAATATTACGTGTATAACCCTTTTCATATTCTTTGTAAATATCCTTGATTGTCCAATTATTAGATTGCATGATATGTAGTATTTTATTTACAGTTAAATTTGTTTTATGTATTAGATCCAATATCTCAAAATTTGATTTTAATTTGTCCATATCTTTATTATTGAAATTTTCTTCAAACTCTCTTAACTGTAATTCATTTTCTAATTTTCTCTTTCTTAATACTATATTTCTATAATCAGATAATATCGTACTTGTGTCATCCAATTTATTCTTCATTTTTTCAAATTCTATTTCTCTTTCTTTAACTCCATTTATTATTAATTCTTTACTTAATATTTTTCCCATGCTAAAACCTCCAATATTTTAACTTACTTTTATAAACTATTTTTAAATATGGGTTAAATGAACATATTTAACCCATATTGATTATTCAGATTTTTCTTTTTTAATAGCATCCCACAATCTTTTTAATGAGTGATATGTTCTCTTATTACGAGATGCTATTACATCTTTAAAGTCTTGTACAACGAGCTTACCTTTTTGTGCTTCTATTTTCTCTAATTCTTCTATCATGCCGCTTTGTTCTAGCGTTGTTGTGTTTAGTTTTTTAACAAAGTATAAGTTTTCATCATCTACAAAATAGTCTGTAGCATAATAAATTCTATTTATAATTGTAGACATTGAGATTGGTGTATTTTCCTCTTCTTCATCGCTTTTTAATTTACGTGAAGATTTTCTTACTACATAGTCATTTTGCACTACATAATGAGGTGCAGGATTTTTGCCAATTTTACCTGTTTTAATAGCTACATCTTTTTCTGGATCAGTAAACAACTTACTTTCTGGCATAATCATCACAGTTTCTTCAATAGCATCTTTTATATATTCCATAGTTCTTGGATGTACATTAGTTAATATTCTCTCAGGCTTATGAATGATTTCACCTGTACGTGGATTAATTTCATCATACGCACGTATTGTAATACTATTGTTGTCAAAATCTACATCTTCAACTTTTAAGTTTCTCATTTCACATTTTTCTTTCCCAACTATACCTTCAAAGAATAATATGAAGATTACTGCTATCTGAGAACTTTCCATAATGTCACAAATATTATATAGCTGTTCTCTAGTGATATATTTATATTTATCTAAATTTCTTACTACATAATCTTTTAAATTAGCAATAGTGTCGCAGAAATTTATTGCATTAGATCTAATACCCATACTAATACAAAAATCAATATACTTTTTAATATGAGTGAGCCTTACTGCTAAACTTCCTTCTGAAGTTGCCTTAAATGACTTTAATAAACTTTCTATTTCATACTTATTAAAATTATAGATATCCTTATCTAAATCTTTTTCCATATAAAAATTAGTCAAATAGAAAGTTCTTTTTATATTTAGTTTAGTCTGTTCATTATCATAGTAGTAGTCTATGAATCGATTTTTTACATCTTCATTGTACATTTCTTCTGTAACAACGAATCTTCTTTTATATTGTTTTACATTAGCCATCTATAGCCACCTCTCTTTCTGCTAAAGATTTTTGTAATTTATTGGATATAATTTTATAATCATTTGGCTTCAATATTTTTTTATTCCCAGATACACTTTCTATTTCTTCAATGCTTAATTTTTCGAAAATATCAAACGCTTTATCTTCCCAATCTTTAAACTTATATAACTTTTTAGCTATATCACAAAATGCAATAAATGTATTTTTTCTATAAAATAATTCCTTAGGCTGTAAATTTCTTTTATTAAAATAGTCCTTATAACAATCTATAGCCACATCAAAGAATTTACTTAAATAGCTTCTAATCTCTCTATATTCTTTTCTTCCATCTATATCAAAATAATTATTTATAGCAGAACCAAGTGTTAAAACATCGGTATATTGACAATGCTTGGTTAGTTCTATTAAATCATTAGCTACTTTACCCTTTAATTCTTTGCTTAATGTTTTTAGTTCTTTTGCCATAGCAACACCTTTATTATCAGGATCACGTCTTTGTAAAGAATTTTCATCAATCTTAGTTCCTGAATTTTCTTGGATGATATGGTGTATAGCCTGTTCTTCGTTAAACACAAAGACATTTAGCATATTATATTTATCTGTATTAGGATATTCTTCTACGTATATTTCTTGCGCAGATGTTCTATGCTGACCATCTAGTAAATCAACGTAAGAATGTTGTCTACCATCAACTTTGATTTTTAACCAACCAAAATCACCAACATTCATACCACCATCATCAAACTGCGGATCGTCTCCTTCATTATCTCTAATATTTAAAGTTAGCATATTAGGATTAAATCTATCATTCTTTAAATCATTATAAATTTTATTTACATTTTCTTGATGTATAGTAATGAATTCATTTATTTGTCCTTTAACCATCTTTTTAGTCGTTTCTCTTTGTGTATTAGGATTATATATTATTAATCCTCTTTTATAATAATCTACATATTCTACCATAGATATATATGGACATACATAATGATTTTCTGCATTTTTTCTTACATATAATTTTATTATGTTATTTTCTTTAGATACTTCTTTTTTATATAAATTAATTGAGTTAATCTCTGTTTCTGTGTAAAAGTTTTCTGGATTTAACTTTTCAAGATTAGGAATGATTAATATTTTGTTTTTAGAATATTTTGTCCCAACTTCATAAATCGCTTTTAAGAAACTACCTAACTCATCTACCTCTTCTAATTTATACGTTGGGGTAATTCCTCCAAATAAGCCACTTATTGTTCCTATAGTTATATTTTTATCTTCTAATTGTTCTGCTACATCATATACCATCTTAGGATATAATGCATACATTTTAGGTAATTCTTGTTCTAATAATTTATCTATTTCATTTTTGTTTTTACCTAACTCATCTCTACTTTTAATTTTCATCTTTATTCTCCTCCATTACATATTATCTATTTTAATCCCTTTAAGATATAATTCATTTTTTATTTTGAATATGTAACTTCTTTTATACCCTCATATTATTTTTCTTTTCTATACATATTATACCACAAATAGATTAAAAAATAAACATGTTAAGTGAAATTAAAATGAAAATTTTATATTATTTTTTTAATTCTACTTTATATTAATAATTTACACATTATAAGCCCTTAATTCTACACTTTCTTCACTTCATACATCTAATTTTTATCTAGGTAGCTATTCCAATCCAACATATTCTATATTAAATTAGAATAACTACCTAGATTTCATACAAAAATATTATATTCTGTCTATACGAGGGGTGTCTATTTTTCTCCACTTCACTCATTTTTGCTTCCCCCATTTATTAAATTTATCCTCTTTCGTTTCGTTCTAATTTGTATTTAATTCTAATATCCCATAGCAACCATATTATTCATTATTGTAGGATTAAATTTAAATCTATCTTTTATATTGTTATATTTATTAATTACTTCATAATATTTAACATTATGATCTTCACAGTATTCTTTTAATTCACCGTAAAGATACATGTATAGTTCAGCATCTAAATCTTTAGCCTTATTTATCATTTCTATTTTATCAAACGCTTTTTTAAAACTGAATCTTTCTTTATTAAAATTCCTTACATTGTCTCTCTTAACACATCTTAGATTTTTACCTTGTTGAACTTCTAGTCCCTTTTCAACTCTTTGCATTAATTTATCATTGGCTCTACCTAATTTGTCTATTAATTTACTTTTATCTATTGTCATCATTTGTTCTGATAAAACGATACTTCTCTTAGTTAATCCACAATCTCTTAAGTCCTCATATGTAGTAATTTCAGTATGTTGTGGGTACACTTTATTTATTTTACTACTTATAGGTAAAATGTTTACAATATTAGCATGTTTGTTATTGCCCTCTCCACTGATAATTATACATGGTCTTAGACCTGTTTGTATGTTGCTTCCAAAAACCTCTTTAGCTTCTTGTGGGATCTCAACCATCCATACGTCTCCTCTTCTTACTTCCATTCTTCTCTGAATTTCTTTTAACGCTTCTATACTTCTTAACATTTTAACATTCACTCCCCTTAATTATTAACTTAATTTTACCATTTTTTTAATATTGTCAACACATATTTTTAATTTATTTTTATTTTGTTATTGATATGTGTTTTCATATCTTAACTTGTTTTAAGTATAACAAATAGAAGTGCGAATGTCAACACTTATTTTTAAAATAATTTAATTAATTTTTATATAGATGTATTTTAAGGGGAGCTTTATAAATATATCTATATAAAGCTATTCTTTCTTTACAATTTTAAATATATTAATCACATTTTCATAATCATTAGTGTTTTTATTAAGAGTATCTGTCAACTTTAAATTGTCACAGCTGTTATTTTTAGAAATATTAATAGTCTCATTGATTTTTCACTTATAAGGAGTCCATTTGCCTCTACCTAAATTTTTAGTTTTTTCTATTGTGGTTAGGTTATAAATAATATAAATCTTATTAAAATTCATTATAAATTTTAATAAATATTATTTTTTATTAGTCAATATAACTTATATAATTATCAATATTATTAAAATAATAATATATCATAGTCATATTAAGCTATATTTACTCTAATTGGATGTAACCCTACACCCTCTATCTCGTCAGCTTTCACATTCGAGAGTACTTTTCTCATTATTTGATATGCTCCATTTACATCAGCATTGATTTTAACACCATTGTTGCTTACAAATAATCCTCTATATACTCTTCTCTTCTTATTATAGTTTTCTTTATTAGGTAATTCGTTGTCTAAAAAGCTAGTTCCACTTGTATAAGATTCTTCAGTTATAATTATATTTAATCCTACATTTTCACATTTATAAATTAGCTTATTTATAAATTCTTGATGTGGTATTCCTACAAATGATTGATTAACTACTTTAGACATATTGCTTTCTCTTTTCCAATCCTTATTATTACCTACAATAATAGTATTGATATTATTTGCTAAAGCATAATCTATTACTTTTTTACTAGCTTTATGAACAAAGTCTATTATTTTATTATTTCTTTTTATAGTTAATCTGTTCATTCTATTTGTATAATCCAAATTATTCATTCTCTTAGCTATTTCTTTATAATAGCTTAATTTCTTGTTATAGTATTTGTTTATTGATTTTAGACCTTTACCATTGATTATTATAGGTTTTAATCCTATATTATTAACAACAGTTGCAAAGTTATCTAAACCAATATCAATACTTATATATTTACCATTGTCATTTAACTTTTCTTTCTTTTCTATTTTATAAACTACCTCAATAACATAATGCTTATTTCTAGGCAATATTCTAACTTGCTGAAGATTACCATTTATATTAGTTTTCAATTCATACTTATTAAAACATTTAGGAAATTGAATATATCCTTTTTTTTGTTTACAATTTTGATTGGTGAATACTAAAATATTTTTACCATTTTTCTTCTTATACTTAGGTAATTTAGGTCTTCCATTATACTTTTCTTTATGTTTAGACCAATCTTTTATACTTTCAAAAAAACTGATCCAATTCTTATCTAATAATTTTAAGGTTTGTTGAGATACCTGTGACATAAGAGATTTATAATCTATACCATCTTTAAGTAAAAATTCTAAGAAATCATATCCTAAATACTTATTATCTTCATTAAAGTAATTTATTAATTTTAATTTCTTGTTTAATTCTTTGCCTTGTTTAATTGCTCTTTGTTTGGCTTTTTCAAAATTAACTTTTCTAAGTTCATTAAACTCATTAACTTTAGCATTAATACTATTTAAGTACTCATGTTGTTCAGTAGTTAATTCTTCATCTTCTTTTAATTTTGATGTTAATATGAATACTTGTCTAAGTTGATAATTAGCATAATTATATAGATTTTTAGATAAAAAAGTATAATGATTTAACAATTCATATAATTCATGATTTTGATTTATCATATGTTTTTCAACTCTCTGAACAGTATTATCATCTTTTTTCGTTGTCATAACTTTTTCACCTCCTTATTTTAATATAATTATAATTTAATCTTCCTCTTGCAATACTTCTTTAATTTTGTTACATTTTCTTTTAGAATACATTTTCATGCTATAACAATGTAATAAACTAACTATTTCTTCAAACACTTCTTGACTGTCTAGTTTTTCAGAACCAATCTCACTCATTACAACTATTTCACAATGATATTTTTTAAATAAATAGTAGAACAATTCAAACCCTACTCTTGACAATCTATCTTTATAGGTGATTACAACTCTTTCTACCTTATTTTGAATAATATCATCTAACATTTTAAAAAAGTCTTTTCTTTTATCAAAGCTAATTCCACTTGCTACATCTTGAAATACATTATTTATCATCCATCCATTAGAAAAGCAAAATTGTTTTAATAATTGTACTTGATTTTCCAAATCCTTCTTTTGTTTGGGAGTAGATACTCGAGCATAGATATATGTTTTTCTTTCTACTCCTTTATTAAAAAGTTTAAATACATCTTCTTGATTATAGTCATAGCGACCATTTGGCAAAGTAATTGTTTTTATAATGCCTTCTTTCACATACTTAGTTAATGTTGGTCTTGTAATTTGTAGTAATTCTAATACTTCTTTTGATTTCATATGACTTCCTCCTTCCATATTTATATAATATCATACAAATATTAGAATTACAACATTTTTTATTAAAATTTTTAACAATATTTATTAACTTTAATATTATTGTTAACTATATTTTTTTAAATTAAATTTGCTTTTAAATACTATATATTGCTCCTCAGTATCCTCCATATATTCCTGTCCATTTTCAACTATGTATAGACTATTATTTATAATATCACTATAGATTTGAGGGTACTTATCATCATATATATTAAAATTATAAGTGAATAAGTTCATGTCTTTCTTCAACTTAGATTCTTTAATCATTCTTTCTGCATATGATGGTATTGACTTTAATTCTTTGTATTCTTCTAATATATCAGCACTATTTATAATTTTTCCATCTTTAGTTTTATACTTATAAATTAAATACAATTGAACAGATTTGTTTTCTATAAGCTTCATACTTTCAGATATAGCCTTAAATTTTATGTTAACTAAATTATCATTAAATTCATTTAAATTATTATTACCTTGTTTTTGTGATTCGTCTTTTAAATGATTAATACATTTTAAATAATATTGTGTAAAATCTTTGTTAGTTAAACATTGTTGGATATCTTCATTTTTAAGATCATATGATACTCTAAAATCACCTCTATATGTATTTTTAGTCTTATCCATACTAAAGAAATAAGCGTATCCTTTGTCTTTACCATTTCTATTAATTCTACCTAAGAATTGTTCTTCACTTTCAAGTATGGATATATCTTTTAATCCAACTTCCATATCTATATCTACTCCTGCCTCAATTACTTGAGTTGATATAACTACCACGTTCTTATTTTTAAAATCTCCTTTATCATCTTTTTCATTTAATTTATTAATTACATATTTTCTATACAATTGATTATCTTGATTTGTTAATTCAAATACCAAAAAATCATCATTATATTTACTTTTAATTCTATCATACATTTCATCTGCTGAATTAACAGTTATAAATTCAACCAATATCCTGTTTCCTTTTGTGTCATCTTTTATAATGTCATCTATTTTATTTTCCACATCATCTATAGTAATACTTTCATTTTCTAGCATACTAAAATCTATGCTAACTCTTTCTTTAAATATAGGATTATCATAATATCGTTTAGTATCATTTATTAACTTACACACGCTATCTCTTTTACATTCTTCTAAGAATAAATCTAATGTTGGTAATGTAGCTGACATTATTACAAATTTAACATTTAAAAACTCAGACAATATATTAAATATTTCTATCATCTTATTCCATAACAAATGATTATAACTTTGAATCTCATCTAGTATTATTACACTATTACAAATTTGACTAAAAGCCAAATTACCTCGTCTTCCATATCCAAATAATATGCTAAATAAATTTATATGAGATGTTAATGTAATCGGATATTGTAAAAATTGATATTTTAGCAAGTCGTTATCATAATCTTCATCATTATTTTTTATTTCTTCTATAGAATTTATAGCTACAATATCTACATTTGCTTCAGAAAAATTATTGTATAAAACACCTTTAGTTTGCTCTATTAGTGTGTTAAAGGGAAACGTATAAATAATCTTATTTAAAGTTTTGTTATTGATTAACAATTGTAATGCTAAATTTTGAGATATATTAGTCTTACCACTACCCGTACAAGCTTCCAAAAAATATATGTTTTTATCTAAATTATGTGTAAGATTTTCTTCGGTTTCTAAAAATATATCACACCTTGTTTTATTTATATTTGTATCTTCAAAATAATTATTGTCTTTTTTATAATTTGATATATTTTTATAAATATCTGTAGATTGATATTTATTATTACATTCCTTAATCAATTTTTCATCAAACAAACTTAATTCAACTTCATTATTTATAAAAAAATGATGTGTTGCAAAGCTATCACAAGTTATTAAAATGCTATATAAAAATTTATAAAATACATATTGTATTAAATTGTCTTCTTTGTATTCATAACTTCCAAACCCACTAAAATCAATATTTATATTATCTTTATCATAATATTTAATAATTTTAGGATTATTATTGATTTTATCTTGTAATATCTTTAAATCTTCTATATATCCTATTTTATCAAAGTTATATAGTCCAGTATGATGGCATTTTATTAAAAAGCTTAGTCTTAATAAAACATCTTTTATTAAAGTTTTTGTTTGATTATTTTGTTTTCTATTATTACTGAATGTATATTCCTTAATATTATTATATTCTATATCTATAAACAACAATGCAGATAATTCACTATGGTAAGTGTAATCTATATATTTTTCATCTAACTTGTTATCCATTCGATTTTGTTGAAATCCCAGTCCAATCTTACCTATATCATGATAATATAGCATTCTTATAATTAGATCCGATATAAATTTTGAGGTTTCCTTAGACTGTTTATCTTCTTTTATTAGTATTTCATTTATCATTTTTGTTAATATTTCGGTATAATTATGCGTTTTATCTATTTTATTGTAATAATATTGGGTTAGCATAGAATGTTGGTATAAAGTCTCTTTTGCTTCTTTGTTTATATGTGCATATATATTATCTATTTTTAAATCAAACATCTTTAAAATCCTCCTTTCTTAATCTAAAACTTCGTTTAAGAACATATAATGTTATCTATTAATATACTAATCCTTGCGAATTAAAACTAAATATATTTAAAAATAAACTATATTATAGATTAATCTACATTTATTTCTATTTTAACATATGCAAATTAAAGTTTAAACAAATATTGTTATTTATTAATGATTAATGTATTTATAAGTTTCAAAATAACTACTTTATTTAAAAACAAATCTTGTTATCTATTAATCTAGATCATCAATATTTTTAAAATCACTATACTTATAATTTAAAAACAAATCTTGTTATCTATTAATATAAGAAAATTGAAATAATAATTAACAATTACGAATTTAAAAACAAATCTTGTTATCTATTAATTATAAAGTCAATCGGACAAGCAAGAACCATATAAATGATTTAAAAACAAATCTTGTTATCTATTAATACACTATTAAAAATGACTATAGAAGAGAGTACAGAATTTAAAAACAAATCTTGTTATCTATTAATGTTACAAGAATTGATTTTTGCTTATTCTCAATTTCAATTTAAAAACAAATCTTGTTATCTATTAATGAATACTAAAGTTTATCAAAACTACCTAGCTAAACAATTTAAAAACAAATCTTGTTATCTATTAATATCAAGTGTATCACCTCCATAAAAAAGATTATATATTTAAAAACAAATCTTGTTATCTATTAATTAAAGTAGAATTTGAAGGTAAAGAATACACTATCGGATTTAAAAACAAATCTTGTTATCTATTAATCTAATGAGAATGTGTCCAAAGTGTGGTAAACTAATATTTAAAAACAAATCTGGGGATGTAGGTTGATTTGTGTAAAAACAAATTAACCTACATCTTTTTTGTATGGAAAATTGGTTAGTTTGGAATAATATACTTATAAGAATTTAGGAGGAATCTAAATGAGAAATTTTGAAGTACCTGATTTTGATTACAAAGAAGAAGTTAAGAAATGCAAAAGTTTAGATGATGTTATGGGTAAAAACGGATTAATACAAAGAATGTTAAAAGACGTTATTCAAAATATATTGGAAGCAGAAATGGAAGATCATTTGGGAAGAGATAAATATGAAAGAAATTCTGAAAATAATAGTAAAAATTATCGCAATGGCTATAGTAAAAAGAATATACGCAGTAGCTTTGGAGATATAGATGTAGATATTCCAAGGGATAGAAATGCTGAATTCGAACCAAAAGTAATTAAAAAGTATGAAACTGTTTGCAATGAACTAGACAAAAAGGTTATTGGTCTTTATGCACGGGGTATGTCTACACGTGATATACAAGCGGAAATAGAAGACCTTTATGGGATTACTATATCACCATCAATGGTATCAAAAATCACTGATAAGGTAATTGGCGCAGCCACTGCGTGGCAAAACAGAACATTGGATAGAATTTATCCTATAGTATATATGGATGCTATGCATTTTAAAGTAAGAGATGACAATAGAATTGTTAGTAAAGCAGCATACATATGTATGGCATATGATATGAGTGGTCATAAAGATATTTTAGGTATTTGGGTTGGAGAATCCGAAGGAGCGAAGTTTTGGTTGTCAGTATGCAATGATTTGAAGAATAGAGGTGTTAAACAAATACTAATTGCATGTATGGATGGGCTTAGAGGTTTACCAGATGCTATAAAAACCGTTTATCCAGAAGTAAGTATACAAACATGTATAGTACATCAAATTAGAAATTCTCTGAAATACATAGCGTCAAAAGATAAGAAAGAATTCATTAAAGATTTAAAATTAATTTATAAAGCAACTACCGAAGAGCTAGCGCTCCTAGAACTTGATAATCTCAAGGAAAAATGGGGTTCTAAGTACGGTATAGTTATTGATTCTTGGTATAATAATTGGGATAATTTATCCACATTCTTCGAATTTTCACCTGAGATTAGAAAAATGATATATACTACAAATGCCCTAGAAGGATTTAATAGACAGATTAGAAAATTTACTAAAACCAGAACCGTATTTCCTACGGATGAATCCTTAAAAAAGTCATTATATCTAGCAACCATGGAGATAATGGAAAAATGGACTTCACCAAGACAAAATTGGGCTCTTACACTAGGTCAATTAACAATTACATTTGGTAATAAAATAGATGAATTTTTAGCATAATAGCTTGTACTTTTTAGAAATTTTATGTATATTTAAAACTTTATTACACACACTATAATTAGATATAATTAGCCATTATTAGTATGTTTTAAATTTAAAAAAATATTACTAGAAAGGTGAATTTCCAGTAATATTTTCTGATACTAATTAGAAGTACACAAATCTATCTATATTCTCACAAATCTTGTTATCTATTAATGTCCAAACTTTAATTACTCTTCCACTTTCAATATCATTTAAAAACAAATCTTGTTATCTATTAATAATATCACATTTATTTTTCTTATAATAATCCCTTGCATTTAAAAACAAATCTTGTTATCTATTAATCTCATTTATTTTAAACACATTCCATCTTTCACTCAAATTTAAAAACAAATCTTGTTATCTATTAATGTATACTCATTGGTGGATGCTTTCATTTCTTCATTGATTTAAAAACAAATCTTGTTATCTATTAATTAAATCTTCTTTATCTTCAAAAGTTATTTCTTCTTGATTTAAAAACAAATCTTGTTATCTATTAATGTATTGCTTGTTTTTCATCAAAATGGAATATACTTAAATTTAAAAACAAATCTTGTTATCTATTAATTCATAAAATGAACTTAAAAAATATTTTAACAATTTAAAATTTAAAAACAAATCTTGTTATCTATTAATATAATTCGCTATTTGGGTGTGCTTTGAATAACACAATTTAAAAACAAATCTTGTTATCTATTAATCATAGGATTAAAGCCATTTTTATCGTTTGTATTTTCTCTATAACCATTATATATCAACGGTTCATCTTATATTTTCCCAACCAAATTGAATTTTTTAAATAATTAATTCAAAAACTCTATCAAAGTATTGTATTATACGCCTTTAATTAATAATATATATTTATTTTAGTTGGGAAAATTCTATTATTATATATCTAAATTTATAAGAAATATAGAATATTATTATTAATTTTATATATATTGTTCGTATTGTTTAATTCATATATCTCATGGTTTGTATGTACTAATGTATCATAATCATACAATCCTTTATCATCATATCCAATTGGCATAGTTTCTTTTAAAAAGTAAGATATCCTATCTTCACAATACTCTGGTTTGTTAGCCTCAATATCTTTAATGATACTGTAAGGAAATAGACTATTTATTTGTGCTATATCATCATGAATATCTTCAATATCAATATCTTCTATAAATCGAACATTAGCTATATGCTCTTTTCTTCCTAAATAAATATTATATACACTTTTAAATTCTTTTATATATTCATAAATTTTATCGTATGTAATATCATCATCTTCAGTAATAACATATATATACCAACTTACATCCTCAAGCCATTGTTCTCTAATATTTAAAGTAGTTGGATTATTTAAAGACTTATTTCCAAATTTTGTTGTATTGTTATACACTTGTATGCTCTTGTTAAAATACGATTTATTTGGAACTATAGCTATCCTTAAATGTTTCAATGCATGATAGTACTTGTCCTTATCTAAACCTATAATTGCACCTAATAGACCCAATATACAAGGTTTGTGTATATTAGAATAACTAAAATTTATATGTTGATTAATGTCAGACTTTCTAAAAAAAGCAGTTTTACCACTTACATTGAATTTAAAACCTTTCATTAAAGCTCACCGTTGCCAAAAATCTATAAATATCTATAAATCTTGTTTAATTCCCTATTCAACCTGTTCCATTTTGCCTAAGCTACTTTGGTTTGTATAACAGTCCAAGGGCTTAAATTCCCATACAACGAATGGTACATATTAGCATTATCTTTTTTTAGTGATACTATGCTAATTTATATCTTGAAAGATTTATACTCGCGTTAAAGTCCCTATCAATAGTAAGACCACAATCACATTTATAAATTCTATCTGATAGTTTTAAATCTTTCTTAATAGATCCACAACATGAACAAGTTTTACTTGATGGATACCACTTATCTGCTTCAACAAATTTAATTCCATAGAATTCACATTTATATTGCATTTTAACTTTAAAATCATATAAACATTGCTCTGAAACAGCTTTTGACAAATGCTTATTTTTAATCATACCTTTTATATTAAGTGTTTCCATAACAACTCTTGATGGCTTGGTTTTCACTATCTTATTCGTTGCTTGGTGAATATGATTACTTCTTATGTTAGCTAACTTTCTATGAAGTAATTTTATCTCTTTTTCAAGTTTTATAATATTGTTAGTCTTTTTAAATTGACAACGGTTTTCACCACCTTTCTTTATTTTATTCATTTCATATTTGCGACTAACTTTTCTTTGTTTTCTCTTTAATACTTTTTTAAGTCTTTTAACTTCTTTACTTTTGTTGATATTTTTAAAAGTCATTCCATTTGAACATATTGCAAGGTCTTTAATTCCCACATCTATACCAATACTTTCATTGGTCAATTCTATTTTAGGTTGTTCTTGTTCTATTCCAACCGATATATACCAATACTTTCCGTCAAAACTTACTCTTGGATTGGTATATTTAACATTCATAGGTATTTGCTCTTTAGTTTTTATCCAACCTACCTTTTCAATATTAACCAACTTCGTTTTAACTTTGAGTTTAACATTATCATTATAAAATGATGGTTTACTTTTCTTTCTACTTTTAAAACATGGTTTGTCTTTAAGTCCTTTAAAGAAATTTTTATAAGCATTACAACAATCTTTTACAGCTTGTTTTGCTACATTGTTTGATACTTCACTTAGCCATTTGTATTCCTCTATTTTCTTCATTAAAGTAATTTCTTTTCTTAAATCACCATCTTTAATAAACTTACCGCCATTTTTATAATTTTCTTGTTGTCTATTTAAAGTCCAATTATATATAAACCTTGCAGTTCCAACTGATTGCCATAATTTTTGTTCTTGAATTTCTGTTGGATATAACCTAACTTTCTTTGAAAGTATCATCTTGTATCACCTCACTTTCTAAATATATTATACAATAAAGTCATATGACTTGCAATGACCTTTTTAATGTTTTATAATTTATCTTGAGGTGATTATTATGGGAAATAAACAGTTAAAAACAAGAACCCCTATTGGTTCAGCTATTGATACTAAACTTTATAATAAACTTAAGGCTTATTCTAAAGAAACAGGAATACCTATATCGAAGTTATTAGATAAATCTATATCTTTATTTTTGGAATCTACTAAAAAATAGTAGGTTCTTTTATATTTTTATAGATTTATTTCAACTGTTATATCCCTCTTGTTATAATGTTAAATTTCTTAGCATTATTTATATCTCCTTCAAGAGTTAAATTAAATGAATTATAATAAATTTCTATGCTATCAATTTGATCCTTAACATTATCACTATTTAAAATTTCGGAAAGTTTTGTTATATCTATAATATTTTTATCATCTTCTTTTCTAAAAGTTACGTATTGATCTAAGTTAGGCAAATACAACAAACTATCCTTTTTTAATTCAATAAACATTGCAAACTCATTTTGACAATTTATTTTAGTTCTTGTATTTAATGATGATACAGCAACTAAGCTTCCTTCTTTAAAATCTTCATATGCTTCCTGAGTATATTCTATATTTTCATCAATAGTTTTCCACTCATTCATTTGAGCAGGATTAACTGTAAATGAATACATATAATGTGCTTCATCTACGAAAGTATATGTTCCACTTGTTTTTTGTAACTTATCTTGAGATTTTTCATTACTATTTCTAAAAGGAGATAATATTTGAAAAGTTTCTACTTCTGTATCCTCATATTTATTTATACCAAGTCCAAATTGTACTACTCCTGTTAAACTTACAGATTTATCTCCTGCATAAGCTATACCAAAATTCATAACATCAACAACACCTAATAAATTATTTACAAATTTAATAGAATCTTCCGATTTAGCCTTTGCACCAAACATATCTTCATATTTTTCATTTATACTAAAATGTTGAATATCATTTTTTTTATTTTTAAACATTTTTGCAAAACTAAATACTGGTTTCCCTTGCATATTCCAAAAATATCTATAAGCCCATTTTAAACATACATCTGTTGCTACATATTCCCCATCACTTTTTTGTCTAGGATATCCGTCCCACCCCTGATTAAAACTTCCGTTTTTAACTCCTACTCCTACTAATCCTATAACTCTATTATCCTTTTTCATCATTATTCCTCTCCTTTAACATCATTTTGACTTTTTTTGTTATCATCTTTGACATAAATCTCATTCATATTATCCATAATTGAAACCATTAAGATAGTCTGAGCATCTTCGCTTATCTTGTCATTTATTTCATAACTATTTACCATTTTAAAAACATTTTCAACTCTATAACTTCCAAAGGAGATTTCATTACAATATTTCTCCATTAACATTTTTATTTTTTCCTTAATAATCTTATTGCTCTTAACCTTAAAGAATGGTCTAGCTAATGTGTAAGTCTTATTTTCTGTTTTACTTTTACTTAAAAGAAATTTTATTAATTTACCTATGCAATAGTAATACTCCTCATCTGATTCTATCTCATTTATATTATCTTTATCATTTATTTTTCTTTTCATAGTTTCACTTAATTCTTTTAACTTCATAACTATACCCCCATCTTTATTATTTTCATAAAAATCTATAAATGAAATTCCAAAATTCATACCATCCATTATTCTAAAATACAAAGGATTTTTCTTTGTATCTTCCAACTCAAATAATTCCCTCATCAATCTATAAACTATTTTTCTCATTTGTCTATAGCTAAATTTTTCTCCATATTTAAAGTAACTCCATAATGGTTGTCTATATCTATATAAAATTGCTTTCATATTAGCAGTAAACTCACCTTGACTAACTTTTAAATTATTATTACTTATATATCTACCAATCATTTTTCCACTTAATAATCTTAAATTAAACTGCCATTCTAAATTATCTTTATCTTCTCTATTAGAGTTATTAAGTCTATTTATATCATTATATTGTTTTAGATCTTTATCCTTAGTTTTAACATGAGTTATATTTGTAACTGTACAATTTATAAATATATTACTCTTTGGAAATGGTATGTTATCATATTCAACTATCAATGCATTACCATTATCATTCTCATATCCAATTGCAAGATTGCTATTAACGTCATATTTTAAATCATTGAACCAATCTAATACATGTAATAAATATTCAAACAAATAATATGTGTGTATTGACTCATCTAAAGTTACTAAGTGGGGAGTTGTGTTATCCTTAGTTAAGTTTTGTAGGTATGGTTTATCTTCATTTAGTGTAAAATTATTATTATGTATTCCATATAAAATTCCATCTTGTAATTTGTTATATTTGTTTTTATTAAATGCTTTGCTTTTTAAATATAACTCAAATTCTTTTTTATAACTTTCCAATGGATAATCTAAATAAATTCTTACCTCAGTAACCTTTTCTTTTTGTATAAAATCATTTACTGTTTTCATAATTTTATCTAAATTATTTAATAAAAAATCTTTAATATCACTAATTAATGATTTTCGTTCATCACATTCTATCCATTGCAATTCCTTTTTAAAGTTGTTATTTAAAACTTCTTCTAATTTATCTTTTTTTAATTTTAATGGTTTTAGCATCTCTTTATAAAACACTGGAAAATTATCATTTAAGTTTTTTAAATATTCCTTAACTATTTTAACTAAACACTCTTTAATAGTTAAATTGCACTTAGTAGACATTTTTTTAATTGTATCTATTTTTGTAATATAAGAAAACATATTTACACTTGTAAGCTTCATTCTAGTGTCACCACTACTTAGCATAGTTTTATTAGAATCTAGTTGTATACTATACGACTCTCTTACTTTAAAAAAATTATATAAATCAATATTATCTATATTCTCATTGTCCTTATTTACATAGCAATCAAATGTATTGTTGTTTATATTTATTTTTATATATAAGCATTTTTTTAATTTATAATTTAATTCTATTTCACTTTGCAACTGTTCCGTCGTTTTACCTATTACATTATTTATATCTTTAATCACCTTTCCATCACTTCCTTATAGTAATTTCCTTGACAGAATCCACAGCCAATGGAACTACCCTTTTCTAATAATCCTGTTGCAAGTGTTATAAATGCTATATCTTGTGCTAATTTACTATTTTCAATTTTAATTAAAAACTTATTTGCCATAACATTTGCTTTTTTGTATTTAATAAGTATTGGATATTCATTAAGAACTTGAATGTCTGATACAACTGATATATTTTCTATATTATTTCCTGTAAAAAAGTTATACTTTTTTATCATATTCTTTTCTATTCTATCAACTAATACCTTATTACTACATCCATTTACCCAATACTTGCTACTAGACTTAATCTTTTTAAGCTTTTCTGGAACTTCATCCTCTTTTAATGTAAGAACACTAGGCGTATAAGTATATAACGATTCCATATATTTTTGATGCCATGTTGTTAATGTTGTATTAACAATAGCCATTTCATCATTATTAATATTTTTAATTGCATTTTGTATTCTCTTTAATATATCTAAATTAATACTTCTAATGCTAAATTGATATATATTATTCTGTTTATACATCCCATCTTTTTCAAATGGCGTTAATGTGTTAAATACATACCCTTTTAAGCCTTTGGCATTATGAAGCTTTTCTAATTTTTCATCTCTTAACATACAATAATTAATTAAACTTCCTAAATACTCTGGGACACCTTTGTAATGCATATTTTGTTTTAAATAACTTTGAATAATTAACTCATAATATTCCATAAAATTCCCCCCTACATTTTTTATTTTATTCCTTTTATTATATTTTGTCAATATTTAGTTTAAATTCTACATTGTACTATAAAATATAATTTAATCTAAATCAATTCCCATTGACCAATTTCTAAATAATCTTCAATATCCCAACCTTCATACCAAACTAGATACTTTTTATATGTAACAATTCCTTCTTTAACTCTCAATGTATCAACTCCAAAAGTATCATCAAATACTTCACTATTGTTAAGATCATTAATACTAGCCACTTCATATCCTAAAATTTTATCTTTATATTTTTCTATCGTTTCTAAGCTATCTGTATATGTAACTATATTATGTAATTTCCCTTTCTTATCCTTATGCTTCCCCTGAATTATTAGATAAATTGTTTTGATTTCCATAATTAAAACCTCCTATTTATTTTTGAATTTGTTGGTTTCATTTACCTTATGAATATATAATACTACTCTTATAGTAGTATGTCAACTATATAAGTAGTATTATTTCATTTCTGTTTGAATAAACAACTTTCATAGTTTATAATATACATATAAGGAGGATGATATTGTTGAAATTGAAAATCAAAGTATCTGATTTATTGGGTAAATATAAAAAGAATCAAAAATGGCTATGTGATGTTACAGGAATTCGCCCTGCCACAGTTCAAAATTATTATTATGAAACAATTAAGAGAATAAATGTAGATGATATAGAAAGTATATATAGGGCGTTTTATGAATTAGATAGTACTATTACTATTCAAGATTTGCTTGACTTTATTTAACAACCAACCTATTTCTCCGCAATAAAAAAAGAACTACCTTACTATAAAGTAGTTCTTTACATATATTAATCTTTAACTTTGCGGTTTAAAAACATATAATGTTATTTATTAATAGGAACTCCCAAAAAAAGATACTGAACAAAACAAAAATTTAAAAACATCTTATGTTATTTATTAATTGGATTAAGAGATTATACAAAAGGACAACCGATTTCATTTAAAAACATCTTATATTATTTATTAATAATGTCAAAAATGGATAAAAAACAGGCTTGTCAAAATTTAAAAACACCTTATGTTATTTATTAATAAGTTCTCTAGCATTCTCATACTGTCTTCGTAATTCTATTTAAAAACATCTTATGTTATTTATTAATAACGATAAAGAAAAGACTATTACTATATTAGATGTATTTAAAAACATCTTATGTTATTTATTAATACCTAGAACCTTATATTTAAATGCTACTCTATCACAATTTAAAAACATCTTATGTTATTTATTAATAGATATTAAAAAGTTAAATGATTTTACAGTTACAAAATTTAAAAACATCTTATGTTATTTATTAATTCTCTAAAATATCCCTCATCGTCTTGTTCTTTACCTATTTAAAAACATCTTATGTTATTTATTAATATAAGCGAAAATCTTGCTTTAAAATCTTTAATAGAATTTAAAAACATCTTATGTTATTTATTAATACAGGAGTATGTTAGAGAAAAACAAAGACAAGCAAAATTTAAAAACATCTTATGTTATTTATTAATACTCTTTTATAAATTCGCTTCTTTCTTCTTGCTTCAATTTAAAAACATCTTATGTTATTTATTAATATTAGTGTCTTCCCTTAAATTTATCTTAAATTTTTATATTTAAAAACATCTTATGTTATTTATTAATGTTTAGATATTTGGAGTACAAACTATGGCACTAAATTTAAAAACATCTTATGTTATTTATTAATATTAAAAGTAAGGGGAGTTACTGGAAAAGCTTACTTATTTAAAAACATCTTATGTTATTTATTAATATAAGCTCTACTTTCCATATATCATCATGTAGGTTTATTTAAAAACATCTTATGTTATTTATTAATGTAAATGGGTACTTTGGGGACCGCATATGGCAAATTTATTTAAAAACATCTTATGTTATTTATTAATTTCCATTGTATTGTCTTGTATTAATTTTATTAATTCATTTAAAAACATCTTATGTTATTTATTAATTAATTTCAGGAAGGTATTCACCATTCTTTTTAGCTATTTAAAAACATCTTATGTTATTTATTAATATTCCAACTTCCAAATTTGTTTTAAACTGTGTTTCATTTAAAAACATCTTATGTTATTTATTAATATAAGTGTACAAGCTATTCGGGACAAGCTTTCAAAGCATTTAAAAACATCTTATGTTATTTATTAATCATAGTATTTATGCCATTCTTATTGTTCATATTTATATGATAACCCTTATATACCAATATTTCAACTAGAATTTTCCCAACCGATTCTAACAAATAACTTTACTCTACTTAAATCTTATTTAAACCCTTATATAATCAATGTTTTACTAATGTTGTTATACAAAATTGGTTGGGGAAATTCTATCTATTGTTTATATTAATATATCATATATAGAACATTATCCTTTATTTTATTTGAATTGTTCATGTTATAAATTTCACTTAACATTTTATAAGTTGATAAAATGCATATTTTAAAGCCTTATTCTCTACAAAAACACACTGTTTGTCCTACTTTTATTTTATTTTCTTTACTAGACTCTTTATACTTCTTAGCTATTTTATATCTAAATACTCTGCACAAGCTAAAGCTTGGCAGTTACCTTGCCATTTTCCTTATGTATTTTCCTATTTATAACAAATATAGTTTTGTTAATACAACTTTTAAAAAAATATAATAGTAATTTTTACATATTTCATAACTAATATAGTTTTATAAATGTATGCCATTAATTGTCCCTCCTTAGAACTTTACCATTATTTTATAAATAATATAGTTTTATTAACACTTATTTAAAAAATAATGAACATATTATCAATATTAGATATGATTAATAGAAACAACTAGCCCTATTATTAGATACTAATAATAGGGCTAGTTTAAATTAAGTATATATAAAATAATTTTAACTAAAGAATAAGCTATACATACCTAATAAAGTTGAAGCTGTTACAATTATATATGCTATATTGGGTTTTTGTGGGTCTTTAATTTTAAGAATAATTGCCATTATTGATATGAATCCAAGTAAACAGTTAATTAATCTATGACCTAAAAAGTTAGTCGGTAAACTAATTGCGGCTAAACAAGCGATGCCCATTGACCACATAGCTAAACAATAAAATAATATATTTTTTATTGTTTCATTTTTAATAACATAAAGTAAAACAATCCCAACTGAGCTTATTGCCGACATAACAATAAATAATAATAGTAGATATCCAAGTGCCATAATTATTTCCTCCATCCATAATGTTTTCTATAGTCTTATAATATATTAAATTTCTATGTTTTTTGGTAATATAATTCTAAAGAATTCTAAAGATTATAATGGAATTTTAATTTCTATTTTGTATATCTTCTGAGTTAAAATATACTTCATTTCACCGTTATAGCTTTTCACAATTTTATTAATATTATTAAGACCTATACCATGACTTTCAATATTATTAGGAATTTTATCTTTAATAACGTTTGTCTGAGTAAATACAAGATTATTATCTTCAATAAAAATCTCAAGTTGTATTTTTCCCAGGTTACTTGCATATTTGATAATATTGGAATAAATATTATCAAATATTCTAGATATATCCTGAACATCAAATTTAGCTTTAAAATCAACTAAGGCAAGTCTATCTATTTCTACCTCAAAATTCTCATCTTCTAAAGCACTGACAAATTCACTAATGAACTGTTCAAACATTAATTTACCTTCTAAAAGAGGAGTATTATCGGAGTTAGGAGGTTTTATATCTGTATTTAACAGCAAATTTGTTAATTCTTGTATTTGATAAGCCTTATTTTGTATTATTTCAATATAACTTTCAAGTTTTTCATTACTATTATATCTTTTATTTTTTATAAAATCTGAATAAGATATAATTGCTGTAAGAGGTGTTCTAATATCATGAGATAGTGACTTAATCAAGTTCTCTTTTTCTCTTTTTAGCTTATCCGTTGCATAAAACTTATAAAAAGTTATAAATATATAAATTCTATATGTGTTGTTCATTACTAAACAACTTTCCTCTTCTTAAAGTTCTATTTTGAATAATTCCTTATTCTACTCTAGTTTGGTATAACTCTCCAAGGACTTAAATTCCCGTACAACGCACGGTACACATAGCATAATTTCTCTATACCAATTATGCTATTTTATAATTACTAAGATTAATACTAGCATTATAATCTCTATCAATAACTAAACCACATTTATCACACTTATAAACTCTATCAGATAACTTTAAATCCTTCTTAACATTGCCACAACATGAACAAGTTTTACTACTTGGATAAAATCTATCTACTTGTATGAATTTTATATTGTTCCATTCACATTTATACTTCATTTGTCTTATAAATTCATAAAAACATTGTTCTTGTATTGCTTTTGATAGATGTTTGTTTTTCATCATTCCTTGAATATTTAAGTCTTCCATTACCACTCTGTGTGGCTTTAATTTTATTATTTTATTTGTAGTTTGATGTATGTGGTTATTTCTAATATTATTAAGTTTTCTATAAATAAGTCTTATTTCATGTTCTAATTTAATAATATTATTAGTTTTAATAAATTTGTTATTTTGCTTATTCATTAAGTATTTTCTACTTACTTGTCTTTGTAGTCTTTTTAATCTCTTTTTTAATTTTCTAATTTTAACAGATTTATTAATGTTTTTTATAGGTTTATCTAAGCAGTTAACAACAGCAAAATCTTTAACTCCTAAATCTATACCAATACTTAAATCCTTATTTAATCCAACTTGATTTTCGTTATGTTCAAATCCTAATGTTAAATACCAATACTTCCCGTCAAAATGACATCTTGGATTGTTGTATTTTGATAAATTAGGTATTTTGTAATTGGTATTATATTTGACCTTACCTATTTTCTCAAAATTAACTTTATGATCTTTAAATTTGATAGAATCATATCTAACATAAAAAGATTTTTTAGATTTCTTTTTAGTCTTAAATTTAGGATATCCTGATAATCCTTTAAAAAATCTATCAAATCCATCTTTTAAATCGTCAAAGGATTTTGCTGTTACTTGACCACTTACTTCTTTTAACCATTTATAATTGTCATCTTTTTTTAAAGTATTATTAAACTCGGTTCTGACTTTAATTTTATTAGGCTTTTCACCACTTTTATAAATTTCATTCCATCTATTAAGTCCCCAATTATAAGTAAATCTAGCAACACCACAGGATTTAAACATCAATACTTCTTGTTCTTTGGTTGGAAATAATCTAATTTTCACTGCTTTTATCATTTTTATCACCTCACTCATTATATCCTTATGATAACATAGTGTTAACACCTTGTCAACTACAATCTTATATGCTATTATGAAACATAATAACATTGAGGTGATTTATATTGACTATTAGTAAAGATAAGACTAGAACTCAAATAACTATTGAAAAAGATTTAAAAAAACAACTAGAACAAGTTGCAAAAGAACAAAACCGTTCTTTCAATAACTTAGTAATTACAATTTTAAAAGATTTTATGTCTAAACACTCTTAATTGAGTGTTTTTAACTTTATATATTTATAACTTCTTATAAGTTTTATGCATATTCACATAAATACGCTACCATTTATGCAGTTCTCTTATGAACTTCTTATACTTTCATATAAGCGTAGACTATATCATCACCTTAATCGGTGTCCCCCATTTCCACTCACTTGAGTGTACGAGAATATTCTCTAGTCGTTGAGCCTTTTCCTATTCGGAACTTGGTTGCTGATTGTCCATTATTATAACACTTAGGATTTAACCTTATGCCATCTATACTATTTTTTCTACTTTCGTAACTTTCACACTTAGACTTATTTCATTCTTATGTTGTAGTTAGTATAGCTTTAGGAGTTTCCAGCAGTTAAAGGGATTTTGGATGTATTTAACATCACTCCATACTCTTTATGAATATGGGAGGCTGTCAACAATTTTCTAAATTATAACTTTTTATAACTTATTTGTAACTGTTAGTTACCTCATTTTGCATATGATTTTGTAAAGCAATAGAAAAACTATTAATTGTATCAGCTAGTTTTGAAAGTTCATTATTTCCTACACTTTCTATTCGAAATGTTAAATTACCGCTTTTTAATATTTGTATAGATTTAGTTATGTATAAAATATATGAGATCTTTTCACCTAAAAAGAATATAAAAAATATAAAAAAGATAACTAATGCAGTCAAAATACAACTTAACTTTAACCAATATATAAGTTTTGGATCTGATATAGTATATGGACTATAATATCCTTTTTCAATTAGTTTTTTTACAAAAGAAATAGAAATAGAATATAAAAAGGCAAAGTTGAATATTGCTATAATAACTGAGATAACCAAATATCCTATAAACTCTAAAGCTAATTTAGGTATCTTGTATGGCTTAATCAATATAATACCCCTTTCCCCAAGCTGTTTTAATATATTTTGGATTTCTTGTATCATTTTCTATTTTTTTTCTGAGATTTTTAATATGAACCATTACAGCACTGTCTGCAACTATATCGTCTTGCCATACACTGTTATAAATATGGTTAATAGAAAATATTCTTTTACGATTGGTAATTAATAATTCTAAAATTTTATATTCCGTATGAGTAAGTGGAATATGCTTTCCGTCGCATAAAACTGTTTGTGTTTCTATATCAACGGTTAATCCTTGAATCACTATTTTTGATGATTGTATCTTAGTCTGAGGTTGATAAATTTGATAACGCCTAAGTAATGCTTTTACTTTAAGCAATAATTCTGAATGAGAAAATGGTTTTGTTACATAATCATCTGCACCAGCAGAGTATCCTATTGTTTTGTCAGATTCTTGGGAATAGGCAGTTAAGAATAAAATAGGTACAAAAGACTTTTTCCTAATTTCCATACTTGCAATAAATCCAGATTTTTCAGGCATATCTACGTCTAGTATAACAATATCTAAAGTATCATCTACTTTTTCAATAGCTTCATTACCATTCTTGGCAGTAATGACACTATAGCCTTCCCCTGTAAATAATATTTCAAGTATTTGTCTAATGTCATCATCATCATCTGCGATTAAAATCTTATTTTGTGTTTTCAAATTCATATTATTTATCCTCCTTAATTATTTTTAAAATTTTTTATATTGTATCAGTAAAATCTTGAATAAACAATATTATAAAATATTGCTCTTTAATATTTTATAAAATATTCCAGTCATATAAATCAACAATCTTATTATCTGATAGTATATTGCATTGTTTTATAATTTTTATTATATTTATATAAAACGTCTTAATATCCTTTTCTAACGTTAATTCAGACGTTTGTTCCAAGTTTTTTATATTAAAATACAATATTAATCTCTTCTTATCTTTGAAATAACGTACTCTAAAGTTTATTATACATATACATTCAGAATTATTTTTATTGTAGCTAGATGTTAACTTTTCAATTGGAATCCACCAATTACAATCTTTATTAAAAATAATTTCAAATTTTTCTGCTAATCCAATATTCGGTTTTAAAATTGTAAAACTCTTTATATTATTTTTGTCATTAATTAAATTGTTTATAAATTCTTTTATAATTATTTTATTATTCTCATGCTTTTCAATAGAAATTAATTTAGATGTTCTTCTTTTTACTTTTTGTAGCTGTTTGTGCTTGTTTATACTTATAACAATGCCTTTTTTAATTTGTATATTTTTATATGGAAATTTATTTGATTTATATTGTATATCATCCAATAAATTATCCAATATCTCAATCTTTCTTAATTCAGTTGATCCATCTAATCCTTTAAATTTATTACTTATTATTTCAAATTCACAGTAATCTTCTAGTAATTGTTTTTCTAATATTCTAATTGTATTATCATCTTTGGCAGTTATAATAAATGATCCATCTAAGTCTATTAGCTCTTCATAAGTTCTCAAATGTTGTTTTATTCTTTCTACACCCGTTGCTATTCCTATTTTAATCATATTTTCTTTATTCATATTCAAAATATACAAAAACATTTATTATCCCCCTTGATTTTTAAAAGTGATTAGAAAGCGTGTATTTAAATATTTTAGTATAAGTTTATATTATCTGAATACTCTGCACAAGCTAAAGCTTGGCAGTTACCTTGCCATTTTCCTTATGTAGATTCTTTGTAGTCTTATTACAAGCTTTTTAATCACTAATTTAGGACTCATTACTTTTTATCAAACTCTATCTCAAATTCTTCCAAAGTTTTAATTCCTCTAAACATTTTAATACTATTTATAAAATTCTTTTTAAACAACTCTGATTTATCTTTCTTTTTCTTAAATTCTTCCCAAAGTTTTAAACTTGGCATTTCTACACCTTCGTTTTTCTGTAATAATTTAAGCTGGGCTATTTGAGAATCTAGTTGGGTTTCTATGTTGATTAATGTATTTTGATAAACTATATCGTATATCGTTCCACCGTCTTCTTTTTTGAATTTTTCTATTTCATCGTCTACATACTTGTCATATGCATTTTCTAGTATCTCTTGACGAGATAATTTACTTTCCTCAAATTTTTTCTTTTCATTTTCGACAAATTGAACTATATCCTTATTTGTTATGTCTAAATTTACATTACCCATTAATGCAAATCTTAATAGTCCTGCTGAATTCTGAATAACTTTATTATTTTTAAATTGCTCATATTGCAACCAGATTACATACTTGATAATATGCCATTTATCATACTCTGCATGTAGCTTATTTATAGCCTTATTATTGAATCCTATTCCCTCTAATGCCTTATCTAAATCTTCAGGTATTTTCATTTCAAACTTATTTTCTTCTCTAACTTCATCTAAGGCTATTTCTAATTGCAATTGTTTTTCCTGGTACTTTTTGCGTAAATTGTTAATAACGTCATCTTTTTTACCTTTGAAGATAAAATAAATACACCGTTCTTTTTCGTTTATAATATCTTCATCCCCGTAAAAATAGTCTGTTATCATACCGTTTTTTATTAAATTTTTTAAAGGTGATTTTAAACGTTCTTTAATTTTAGATGGTTGATGTTCGTACATAGGTAGCTTATTTCTTAACATACCCAATCCTCTTTTTATGTATGTATACTTTTTACCATCACTCATATGTGAATTTCCCTTTAAATACACATAAAGTCTTCTAGTAATTCCTTTGGAAGGCAATGCAAAATATTCTTTAGGATTGATATATTTAATGTATTGATACCTAATATTATCTATTATCAATTTGTTAAACTGGACTTTGCACTTTGACTCAGAATCAAATTTCTCATTTTTGGCTTTTCTTTCACTTTCAAACGAGCAGTCCACGATTAAAGACATTCCTCTAGTTTTAGATTTTATATACTTTTCTTTCTTTTTATTAAAAATAACTCCATTTGAGAAACTATAATATTTAGCATTATTAAGTCTTATGATCTCTTTTGTTAATGTATTTAAGTTACTACCACCAATAGATTTATTCATGAATTTAGCTAATTCATATAATGTAAATTCCATTTCATCGGCATCTAATTCATATGTGCTTTTAGTAGTATCGAATTGAATAGGAGACATTTTTTGAATGTATAAACCTATCAGTGCATTCCACACATCCATAGTTGTCATATCTGGAATTTCATATGTCACTAATAGTTCTCTTTCTAATCCTCTACTATCTACCCATTTTCGATATACAACAGGCGCATTACGATAATCTATTGGTACGGGAGACTTTTTAAATCCTTCCTTCATAACTTCTATTACGTTTTGCACATTTTTATTTGTACAAAAAGATTCCAATGTACCTAATGTAGTTATTTCCCTTTTACTAGATATAAAAAGAGGAGATTCAATAATATTATTATCTACAACAGTAGTATTTTCATTTATAATTTTCTTTTTCATATTACCCATCTTATCATCCTTTTTATTATTCTATTATTATTATACCATATAGTCGCAAAAAGAAAACAGATATAGTCCCAAAAAGAATTTTTCTAGTCGCAAAAAGAAATGGCATGTAGTCGTAGAAAGAAGGGATGTAGTCCCAAAAAGAAAATATGTAGTCGCAGAAAGAAAAAAAACCTCTACAGCCGTTGATACGACTAGTCTCAAAAAAGTTTACTACAACAACACTATATATATACTATAATATGTTTTATTATACTGTATTTATACTGTAAAGAAATAGTGTAGAAATAACCCTAATTTTATTCTATAAACCATAGATTAGTTTTAAGTCAAAACCTATCTAAAACTTTTACTCATATTTTCTTTATCTAAAACATATATTTATATGCTTATCCATATATACCTTTTATTTTAGCCTTATTTACCCTTAAATTCGATTTCAAATACTAAGATAACCTAAGATACCTAATTATATTTTTAAGAGCTCTTAGGCTAAAATATGGCTTATATTTAATACAGAACTTTTTACATAGCATTATTTAACAATTAGATTATATTTTTAGCCACTATTATTTGCAGAGTTAAAAGTATATTAAACCTATCATTTATTTTAATTATTTTTTAATTTAATATAAGTATAACTTTATTAGCTAGATTTGTCAATGCAATTATCTTATCGAATTTAATTTATTTTTATATGAAAATAAAACCCTTGTATATTAAGGGTTTTTTAACTATATAATCAATATAAAATAACAGTTTTAAATAGTTAGGGTATTTTCTAATACTAAAGATTGTCTATATTCTTCAGCTTGTGCTAATTTTGTAAATTCCACAGGTTTATCAAATTCTTCTTTAACTATTTTTTCAATTTCTTCGAGTGAAACTTTAAAAAACTCTTTCCTATGATTAATTTTATTAACTTCATTGTTTCTGAATACTTCATGTAATTTAGATTCTAATTTAGGAGCATCTTCACTGAAAATCATTGCATGTATATCAAATGAAAAAGGAACGGAAGTTCCTGATAGTTCTTTAACTCTGTCAGTAGGTTCTAATCTTCTTGTCATACCTATTTTATATACATTTTCACCAAATGAACCTATATTTGATATTACATATACATAACCAGCTCTAGTATTTTGTTCACGATTATAAACGTCTTCTTTATCCTTTTCTAGTGCTTCTAATTGAGTTTGCAATTCTTTCATTTTTTCTTTATATTTTAGCTTATCTTCTTCTGAAGCATTCTCACATTTTAAAGATAATTCTTCTATAGCTTGTTTAAAATGTTTTTCCTCTTTGTGAACCTCCCACGACTAAAGTCGTAGGCTTCCCTCATTGCTTTAGGATTTACTGCTTCGCCCACCTCGTTACCTACTATATCCACAGTCGTCTTACTTCGGATAGTTCCTACCCTAGTTATATTTAAATTTTATATTGCAATTTGTAATTCTAATTCTTTTAATCCTTGCTTAAGAATATTTTTACTAGCATTTTCATCCCTTTGATGAATGGTTCCACATTCTGAACATATCCATTCTCTAACAGATAATTTCCTTACTTCTTTGTTTTTATATCCACAATTAGAACATAGTTGAGAACTAGCAAACCAAGGATCAATTTTATGATAAATTCTACCTTTCCATTCTGATTTATAAGCCAATTGTCTTGTGAATTCTCCCCAAGACACATCACTTATTGATTTTGCTAAATGATGATTTTTAACCATATTTTTAATATTTAAATCTTCTGAAATAATTATTCCATAATCATTGGTTATCTGACATGATAATTTATTTAGAAAATCTTTTCTAATATTAGTTATTTTCTCATGTAACCTAGCAATTTTAATTCTTTGCTTAATCCAATTTTGACTACCTTTTTCTTTATGAGCAATTTGTCTTTGCAATTTGGTTAGTTTTTGTTCATACTTGTATAGTGTTTTTGGATTATCTATATGATTATTGTTACTATCTATTAAAAATTCTTTAATTCCTAAATCAAAAGCGATTTGGTTATTATTCTTAGGTAATTGAATATTTTCTACATCTACTAATATGCTTACAAAGTATTTACCACTAGGCACTTGACTTATTGTAGCAGATTTAATTTTACCTTCAAATTTTCTATGTAGTTTGCATTTAATCCATTTTAATTTAGGTAACTTAATTTTATTATTCATAAAATCAGCTTGTATATTATTATTTGTAAAGTTAGTTGTATAAGAATAATTATGTATTTTCTTACTCTTAAACTTAGGAAATCCTGAATGTTCTTTAAAAAACTTTTTATATGCACTATCTAAACTATAAATTGAATTAGTCAAGGCAAATTTATCAACATCTTTAAGCCATTTAAATTGTTCTGATTTTTTTAATTCTTTATTACAATGTGAATTACAATCATATTTAGATATAAATTTACCGTCTGTTTTGTATAAATCAATTTTCTTTGCTAAATAGTAATTGTAAATAAATCTTGCACATCCAAATGTTTTAGATAATTGAATCTTTTGGCTGTCGTTAGGATAAATCCTATATTTAAATGCTTTTAACATTGACAATTTCACCTCCTGTAATTATTTAATCGCTTTTATATTTATATATTAACATATATTCTATATATTATCAATTATATTTTTAATTGATTTTTAATAATATATATCGCCACTAACTCATGACTAAAGTCACGAGAGTGCGTGGCGATTCAATAAAAAATATCTTAATTTGTTTTTATTCAAAAATACTTTATTAGTTTTTATTAATAATTTTTATATTTAAAAAATAAAAAAAGGATTTTTCATTTATTTATAGAACATTAATATTAACGCAATAAAACATATTATACTAAGTGTTTCAGTATTCCTAACTAGTACCTCAAAAGGTTCTATGAATAAATTTTCCCTGACAAAGGTTTAAACTCCTACTAGTCCCCATATAAAGAATTTATATTCTTTATATGGGGACTTAGTTTATATAAAACTAATATTTTAATAAAAATAATAAATAAGAGTAGACAAAGCTACTCTTATTTTAATTCAAGGGTTCACTTAAACAATTTTCGAATTTAAAAAGTTTTAATTTATTTTAGAAGGTGTATTATATCTGAATACTCTGCACAAGCTAAAGCTTGGCAGTTACCTTGCCATTTTCCTTATGTAGTATATGAATTTAGTTAATTATATTACATATACTGCATACGAAAAATTTAAAACTACTTTAATAGTTCTGGTGAAAAAATTGAACATATTATTTTTGGCTTGCTTTTTCCTTTAGCTCGTTGACTTCCATTTCTAAGACCTTTATATCTTTTTTAGTTTTAAAAATGAACAGTAACAGAATTATTGATACTAGTGTTCCAAATAAATACGTCATGTTGTTTTACCGTTGCCAAAACCTTATAAAACTCTATAAGGTTGTTTAATTCCCTGTTCAACCTGTTCCATTTTGCCTAAGCTACTTTGGTTTGTATAACAGTCCAAGGGCTTAAATTCCCATACAACGAATGGTACATATTAGCATTATCTTTTTTTAGTGATACTATGCTAATTTATATCTTGAAAGATTTATACTCGCGTTAAAGTCCCTATCAATAGTAAGACCACAATCACATTTATAAATTCTATCTGATAGTTTTAAATCTTTCTTAATAGATCCACAACATGAACAAGTTTTACTTGATGGATACCACTTATCTGCTTCAACAAATTTAATTCCATAGAATTCACATTTATATTGCATTTTAACTTTAAAATCATATAAACATTGCTCTGAAACAGCTTTTGACAAATGCTTATTTTTAATCATACCTTTTATATTAAGTGTTTCCATAACAACTCTTGATGGCTTGGTTTTCACTATCTTATTCGTTGCTTGGTGAATATGATTACTTCTTATGTTAGCTAACTTTCTATNAAGTAATTTTATCTCTTTTCTAAGTTTATTAATATTGTTAGTCTTTTTAAATTGACAACGGTTTTCACCACCTTTCTTTATTTTATTCATTTCATATTTGCGACTAACTTTTCTTTGTTTTCTCTTTAATACTTTTTTAAGTCTTTTAACTTCTTTACTTTTGTTGATATTTTTAAAAGTCATTCCATTTGAACATATTGCAAGGTCTTTAATTCCCACATCTATACCAATACTTTCATTGGTCAATTCTATTTTAGGTTGTTCTTGTTCTATTCCAACCGATATATACCAATACTTTCCGTCAAAACTTACTCTTGGATTGGTATATTTAACATTCATAGGTATTTGCTCTTTAGTTTTTATCCAACCTACCTTTTCAATATTAACCAACTTCGTTTTAACTTTGAGTTTAACATTATCATTATAAAATGATGGTTTACTTTTCTTTCTACTTTTAAAACATGGTTTGTCTTTAAGTCCTTTAAAGAAATTTTTATAAGCATTACAACAATCTTTTACAGCTTGTTTTGCTACATTGTTTGATACTTCACTTAGCCATTTGTATTCCTCTATTTTCTTCATTAAAGTAATTTCTTTTCTTAAATCACCATCTTTAATAAACTTACCGCCATTTTTATAATTTTCTTGTTGTCTATTTAAAGTCCAATTATATATAAACCTTGCAGTTCCAACTGATTGCCATAATTTTTGTTCTTGAATTTCTGTTGGATATAACCTAACTTTCTTTGAAAGTATCATCTTCAATTAACTCCTTAATCATTTTCTTAGCTTTATTTGCTCTCTTGCCTTGAAGTCTACAACTAAAAACTGTAACTATCTGAATTAAATCTTCAACTAACTCTTGTTCTTCTGATTTTTCAGTATTATCTATAATTTCAATAGTTGTTCCATATTTATTACATAGATTTTCTATAAGTTCATATCCAAATCTAATTAATCTATCTTTATATAGAATAACCACTTTTTCAACCTCTGAATTAGTTATCATGTCGATTAGTTGATTTAATCCCTTTTTATTGTAGTTAATTCCACTCCCTATATCTGTTATAATCTCAAACTGATAACCTTTGGCAAACATATACGTTTTAACATTTTCAATTTGTCTTTCAAGGTCGTCTTTTTGTTTATGAGAACTAACTCTACAATATCCAATAGTTTTTTTATTTAGTTGAACTTCTGACTTTAACCCTAAGAAGTGATTAAGTTGCTCTTGTGAATAATACCTATACCCCGTTGGTGCTACATGATGTGGTTTTAATATATTTTTTTTATCCCATTCTCTTAATGTTTGAGAAGTTTTACCTATTAATTTTGAAAATTGCCCTATAGAATAATATTTCATTTATATCACCTCTGAATTTATTATAACATAAATATTATATAATTTCAATAAAGTTTTATAAACTTATATAAGGTTTTGTTAACTGTTTTTAACCCTCCTCTTTATATTTATACTATATCACATGTACGTAATAAGTCAATAGATATTATGTAAAAATTATGTATTTTTATAGAAAAATAAACCTTGCATTAAACAAGGTTTTAAAGTTGTAATATGTGTGTTCTATTATAGTTTTCAAAATATATTTCGTTGTTGCTATTGCAAAAGCTGGTATTAATTTAGTTATTTTTATAATGTCAAAGTTTATTTGTTTGATGTTCTCTTTTATTATACTGACAAATAATATATATAAGCTATAACGATAAGTATACTATCATTTATAGTGCATAAGACAAAAATTAATGATAGTTAGTATAAGAGATATAAGAGTAAGTACAAAACTAACCAAAGTTAATTTTAAATTTTTATTATCCATTTAATCACAACCTTTCTTTTATATACAAAAATAATGATTAATCCATTTTTTTGCTATTTAGAATTTTTTTCATCCCATCTATTGTAATTAACCACACACGATCAGTTTTTCTATAGTCTTCACCTAATTTCTTTTACCTTATTCAGAATATCAACTCATAAGGTGAAAATGAATACTCTTTTAACTATTTTTGGTATTTTCTATTATTTTCTTTACTGCATCTTTAGTTATAAGCCAAACTCTACCTGCTCTACGATAATCTACACCCTGAATTAATCCATGTGAAGCATTATTGCAAATACTACGTAAAGTATTTAAATTCAAGTTATATTTATCTGCTACTTCTTTTAAGTCCATAATTTCATCAATTGTATATTTTTTCATTAAATTTCCCTCCTATTTTATAAGAAAGGAATAAAATCCTCTTCTTATTTAAAGATTATTAAATAAATTAACAGTGCTATTATCATTAGTTTAAGTATTACACTACATATTAATTTAAAATTTTCTTTTATCATATTGCATATTAATGGTTGAAATAATACAATATATACAGGAGGGATTAAACCCTCCCACTAATATTAACTAAAAATTTTAATTAATATTAGCTTGATAATATATATTTTTGTTAGTAGCTTAATGACTATTGCGAGTAGTTCATTAAGCTTCTTTATTTTTTCAACCATTTTTCTCACCTCCTTTCTTTTCCCTATGTATATATTGTATCAACGCATACGTTGAATGTCAAGTATATTTTAGGAAATTATCATAATATTTTCAAAAATTTATAAATATAAAAACACCTCCTAATTGTTTATACCAAAATGGTTTCACAAATAAGAGGTGTCACATATAGATATGAAGTCCAGGGATATATTTACTTTCTTAGTGAATTTTCCTTTTCTTTAATAAGTTGCTTAAGTTCTTTTAAGTCTTCCAATGTTGCTTTATTTTTTATAAAACTTCTAGCTGTAGACCTATCCCTTAGATATCTAGTACGCTCTCTATTTTTTTCTTGCCACTTTTTATTGGCTTCAGTCTGTTTGTTTGTTTCCATGATTACACCTTTCTATTTTTGTATTTAAAGTACATAACAACTAATATAATTGTAATTATTGTTTTTAATATTAAGTTTTTTACAAAGATAACATTGAAAACTGCTAAACTTATTATTAATTTTCTTGTATTCATATTGTTTAAATGTTAGAATAACTTCATGAGGTGAGATTATAAAGATTAAGGGGAAATCCCCTAATCTTTATCAATGTAAGTTAAAACTGCGATTACTGTTGTTATTAGTGTGCAAACTATACTGACAACAGTTTGAAATATTTGAAGTTGTTCTAACATTCGATCTCACCTCCTTTCTATACTTATATTATACTATCGATAGTATAAAAAGTCAATACTTTTTTAGGATTTTATTTAATTTTTCCCAAATATTGATAAATAAAAATACCTCCCATTTCTGTATCGGAAAAACTTACACAAATAAGAGGTATTTTATATAGATATAAAGTCTATAGGTATGATATATTTAATATTTTAGCAAATATAGTGATTGTATGTTACATACGTAAAATCAGGGTTATATTGATAGTTTTAATAGTAGAGTGTAATATAAAACTTACTTAATAAAAGTTTGATAAATAGAGTATAAAGATATTACTAAGAAAGCTATTAATCCTATAAGTCGTATGATTCTAATAGTTAAATCCTTATATAAATTTTTCATATTGATTAATGAGGGAAAAATATGATATACTTTTTTTATAAGGGATTAAGGTGTGAACTTAACCCCTTATGTAATTATTTAAATATACCTTTAATTGTAAAGATTAGTATTGCAATCCAACCAATTAAGGATATTAAATTGATTGTGAGTTTCTCTAGTTGTTTAGTAATTTCATCTGTCAACTTGAGGAACTCTTTTATTTTCTCCCCCATTTCCTCACCTCCTTATGTATATATTATAACATATATGGGAAGGTTTATCAATATATATATTGTATAATTTTAATTTGTTTTCAATCAGTATAATTTTAATATTATATGTAATTGCACGCAGTATAAATCTAGTTGACATATATAGAATTGTATATACTGCATACGTAAAATTAAGATTACATTAATAGTTTTAATAATGGAATATGACATATTTAAGTCAATCTTGATTAGCTTTTTTCTTTAACTCATGAACTTCCTTTTCCAAAACTTTTGTATCTTTTTTAGTTTTAGAGATAGATAGTGCAATTAAGATTAATATTAATGTTATTATTATATATTTCATATAATTAATTGTTATGGTATAATATATAGCAGATGGGGAATGGCATTTCCCCATCCATTGAGTTATTAGTTTAACTCTTTTTGTTTGATTAAGGCTTCATACTTAGCTTTCTCGGCTTCGTATTTAGCCTTTTTTATTTTTAGTAATAATAAATATAAACCAAACAATCCAGTAAAAAAACTATATATTTTCAATACCATAACTGTTTCACCCCTTTCTTTATCTTATGTATATATTATACCATATATGGAAACATATATCAATAAATTTATGGAGTGATTTTAATTTATTTTCGTAATTATTTTGTTTGGGTAACTGAATTTAAGTAAATAGTTATGTAATGTTGAATAGGATTAAATAGAATAGTAGTATAAGTCTCATATTACTATTTGCTTATCATACTGTTATAATTATATTTATATAAAGATGTTATTTTATAATCTAAAATTATATTATTTTAAATATTTTATTTATTAATTTTTATTTTTAAATATTTTTATATTTATATAGATAATTAGAGTGAGATTGATTGAGATAAATGAAGATAAATAAGGATAATATATCATGGTGTAAAATTACACTAATATAGTAAAAAGTTAAAAGTAGAGTGAAAATGGATAGAGAAGTATTTGCTTGATAATATAAGCTTTTATTTCGATATTTGCAACAAGGTAAATAAACACTTTCATTTTTCTGTAATTACACTATATAGTAATCATTATTATATAATACAATACCTTAAATAATATTAAATGGTAATCTAAATCACATAAGGATATAAATTCCTCTATTATTTATATATTTATATAAAAATTATCTATTTTGTACCTAAAATTATCATAACTTTAGTACGCTAAAGCTACCTCAAAGCTAGTCATACCAACGGTTTCGGACGCTGAGCGTAATTTATACAACACATAACGGTTGTTATGTCTTGAAACTTAGTAATTTACTACGCTAAAGTATTTAGTATAGAGGGGCGTATTTCTCATTGTTTGGTGGGGGTTAAATGCTCATATTGGGTACAGTA